>JBEDHS010000097.1:0-12121 GCA_041173945.1 Actinomycetota bacterium | reverse complement strand
GCGTAGGCACCAGATTGCTGTCACCGATACGGTGAAGCCATGGACGATGTGGTGTTACTTGTCAATCTGGTGTCGACATGGACGATGGTTGGTGTGATTTGGTTCGTTCAGATCGTCCATTACCCACTGTTGTCCGTCGTGCCTGTCGAGAGTGCTCGAGAAACAGCGGTGGAACATCAACGACGAACCGGCTGGGTAGTGGGTGCGCCGATGGCATTGGAAGGTGTCACGACGTTGCTTTTGTTGATGATGGTTCCGGTTGGGGTTGCGTGGTTTGTCCCGTGGTTGGCGGGTATTCCCCTTGCTGTTGCCCTCGGCGGAACGATCTTTCTCTCTGTCCCACGTCATGAACGCATGGCCCAGCGACCAGATCCCGATGTTGGTCGCGAACTTGTCTCAACGAATTGGGTGAGGACAATTGCATGGAGTGTTCGGGCACTGATCGTGTCGGGAATGGTTCTTGCAACTCTTCTTGAAAGAACCTGACAATGATCAAAATCAACAATCAGTTCATTAGCCGCGCGTTGGACACGACGATTGCACCGGGCTTTTCTCGTGTTGGGTTTGCGGTCCGTTCTCGTCTTCAACATTGGAGTGATGTTTCACGCGCCGATTTGTCGGGGAAAGTCATCGTGATTACCGGTCCCACATCTGGATTGGGAGAAGCAACTGCCCACATACTTGCCCCGACGGGTGCCCAATTAGTACTGGTGGGCCGAAATGCGGAGAAATGTGCACGAACCGCAGATGCAGTGAGGTCTGCTTCGCCGGGTTGTGATCCTGTTGTGGTGATCGCCGAGATGGGGGATTTGGATTCAGTTGCAGATGCATCACGAAAGATTCGAGAACAATTTCCACGAATCGACGTGTTAATTCATAATGCCGGGGCCTTATTAAATGAACGAACTGAATCTCGACAAGGCATCGAACAGACGGTTGCTTCTCATGTGGTGGGGCCTCATCTCATGACATCACTCTTGCGTGATTCGTTACGTGCCGCCAATGGTCGTGTAGTGACAGTGTCATCAGGTGGGATGTACGGGGCAACATTGCCCAACCTCCACTCTGGTGAATCGTTGGAGATGTCTGAATCGTCGTATAACGGGACTCGTCAGTATGCGATTGCGAAAAGAGCGCAAGTGACACTGAATGAAATGTGGGCAGAGAAAGAACCGAACGTCACTTTTGTGGCCATGCATCCAGGATGGGCAGACACTCCCGGTGTGCAGAAATCCATTCCATTGTTTCGCACGCTCACCCGACCCATCTTGCGAACAGCACGCGAGGGAGCGGACACAATTGCATGGTTGGCATCGGTGTATCCACTGCCGCGATCAAGTGGAACGTTTTGGTCCGATCGTGAAGTTCGACCAATTCACAAAACGCCGATATCGCGTCGCAGTGACACCGCGTCTGCACGCGATGCGTTGTGGGCGTGGTGCGACGATAAAATCCAGCCGTATCTCGACTGAATTTTTGCCGCGTATTTCGAGGAACGTTATTGACGAGCGAGTGCTGCGCGTTGTTCACCTTCGGGGTCACGGTAGGAACGACCGATCGCATCGATGATGACGCGATGGAGAACACCGTCTGGTATCTCAAATTTTCCAGGAAGCTCGGGCGATATTGAGCCCATGCGCTGATATCCCACAGAAAATGGATCAACACCATATGTGATTGGAGTGGTGATGGGTATGACACCACCACCCATCGGAACATCTCCGTAGTACAAGTTCATTTCTCCACGGAAACGCCCCGTTGCATTGAATACCGCACGGATAAGCACGTCACCGTCGGGAAGTTCTTCGCTCGCCGACACGGTGGTTGATATTGAGCCGACAAAGTTGTGGACGTAATGAACGCGGCGACCTTTGATGTACAGCGCGTAGCCACCTGCATGTCCACCATGACACACGATGATTCCGTCGCAGTCTTGTCCCTTGGTGATTGTGACTTCAGCATTGATATGAAACGAACGGTTTCGCAAATTGGGTGCCGTGGTTTCGGGAATTGAAGCAATACCTCGGTGATACACGTATCGTTGTCTCGTCCAACGACGGTCTCCGAACTTTCCTGGCGTGTTGTTCAGAGGAAGCACTTGATTCTTTTCCGCTTCCTGCCACCACAAGAGTTTCATCTCCTCAAGTTTTTCCGGATACTGAGAGGCAACGTCATGACACTCGGAGAAATCTTTTTCCACGTGATACAACTCCCAGATGTCATCTTCAAATGATCGTTTGGAGATGTTCTTATCTTCGTAGTTCGCCATTAATGGTGGGTGATACACAACGGCTTTCCATCCATCGTGATAAATCGCGCGCGACCCCATCATTTCGTAGTACTGCGTGAGATGTCGGTTCTTCGCCTCTGGCTCGGTGAAGGTGTAGGCAAAACTTGTTCCTTCAATTGGGTTCTGTTCGACACCTTTGATGACTTGAGGCATCTCAATTCCCAACATTTCCAACAACGTGGGGGCGAGGTCAATGGCATGCACATACTGGCGCCGAGTTTGTCCGGGTGTACCAAGACCCTGCGGCCAATGAATAATCATCGGATCGCACACACCGCCTTCATGAGTGTCGCGTTTGAATCGCTTGAGCGGAGTGTTTCCTGCCCACGCCCAACCCCATGGATAGTGGTTGTTTGAATGTTCTGTGCCGATGTCGTCTAAGTGTCGAAGGTTTTCTTCCAAACTTTCGGGAACGAAGTTGAAGAAGTATTTCTCATTGTGACTTCCCGTTGCGCCACCTTCAGCAGATGCTCCGTTGTCACTCATCACCACGACGATGGTGTTATCCAGCTCGCCAAGTGAATCGATGAACTGCAGTAGGCGACCCACTTGTTCATCGGTGTGTGTCATGAATCCAGCAAAGGCTTCCATTAATCGTGTGTACAAACGTTTCTGATCTGCACTGAGCGAATCCCATGCCGGCACCCAATTTGGGCGTTCAGAGAGTTCTGTTCCCTCCGGGAGAAGTCCACTTGCCTGTTGACGTTTAAAAACTTCTTCTCGCCATACGTCCCAGCCTTGGTCAAATTTTCCTTTGTATGCATCGATGTATTTCTTCGGTGCTTGGTGTGGTGCATGACATGCGCCAGGCGCGTAGTACATGAAGAAAGGTTTGACTGGCGAAAACGCGCGTAGGTCTTTGATGTATTGGATCGCGTGGTCAGTGATGTCTTCGGTGAAGTGGTACCCCTCGGCGGGTGTTTTGGGAGGGTCCACTTGATGATTGTCATGAACAAGATCGGGATGGAATTGATCTGTCTCGCCTGCGAGAAAACCGTAAAAACGATCGAAGCCTTTACTGAGTGGCCAATGTGTTCGTGGGCCACCATCATTGTTTTCGTATGCGGGCGCAAGATGCCATTTACCCAATGCGAATGTGGCATAGCCATTCATGTTCAGAACTTCGGAGAGGAATCCGTTTTCCGGTGGAATGTTCGCGTCATAGCCGGGAAAGCCCTGTGCGAACTCGACAACGCAGGCCATGCCCGAGGCGTGATGGTTTCTCCCTGTTAAGAGGCACGCACGAGTGGGTGAACACAATGCAGTGGTGTGGTAGTTGGAATAGCGCAGACCACCTGCGGCCAGAGAATCAAATGTTGGTGTGTTGAGGTCGGAGCCGTAACAACCAAATTGTGCATAGCCCACGTCATCTAACAACACCACAACAACATTGGGTGAGTTCTCTGCCGGTGTTTGGAGTGCAGGCCACCATGGTTCTGAGTCCTCGAAGTAACGACCGACTTTGCCCTGAAAGTCATTGTTTAATCCCATGGTTCCCCCTTGTTGTTGAGTGTGAACTTAGTTGTTCGGCGTTCTCTTCGCCGATGGTGCGGCGAGTAGACCATATTTAGGTGGGGGAGAGTTCAGTTGGTCGCTATGTGCTGGTCTTATCCAGCGACACAACGGTTTGTTGTGGTGCCGATTCCGTCGATGGTAGAGACGAGCACATCGCCAGGCTTGAGAAATACTTGTGGTTTGCGCGATACCCCGACACCACCAGGTGTACCCGTGAAGATGACATCTCCGGGGAGTAATTGAACTATCTCCGACAAATACGACACGATGTCGGACACGTTGAAAATGAGATCGTTGGTATTGGTGTCTTGCACGGTCTCGCCGTTCAAGGTGCATGTCATGTGTAGCTCGTCGCGATTCGCGACACTGCGTGCATCAATAAGCCATGGTCCAAACGGTGAGTAATTCTGACGACTCTTTCCCAAACTGAATTGTGGTGGTTGGCTTGCAAACTGCAGCGCACGATCAGAGATGTCTTGACCCACTGCGATACCAGCGACATGGTTCCACGCGTCGTCGCGCGAAATATTGCGACCGCCATCAGAAATGACGACCACGAGTTCTACTTCCCAATCGACCATCGTTCCTGCAACGGGAATGTCTGCATTTCCGTGTGCGACCGACGATGAGAACTTCGTGAAGGTCAGTGGTGCATTGGGAATCGGAAGACCACTTTCTTCAGCGTGTGATCGATAGTTCAATCCGATACCAAACACTTGGGTGGGCCACGGCGAGGGCGCATCTAATTCATTGACATCACATGTCGCCCCGGCATCAGGTGCGACCGTGGAGGCAAATTCACGCACCTCGTTCCATTGACGAAAGGCGTCAATGGGCTCGGAAGTGAATTTTCCTTGACTGGCTTCGGCGAGATCGACGAGGCGATTGTCGGGGCCGACTACTAAATGCGCGCGCCCATTTTTCGATGCGAAACGAAATGTCATAAAAGGCACTATAGTCCTATTTAGTCATCTGTCTAATCCGTGGAGGTTGCCATGAGCTCACCCGTCAAACTGGCCCATATTGTGCTGAAAACATCGCAATTTTCAGAGATGGTCTCGTGGTGGAAGGAATTCTTGGAGGGTGAGGCGCGTCACGAGAACGACTTCATCTCATTTATTTCCTATGACGACGAGCACCATCGCATCGCGATTGTCAATTTCCCAAATCTGGAAGAACGACCCGCGACAGCTCGAGGCCTTGAGCACTTCGCTTTCACATACGAGACATTGGATGATCTTTTTGCCCAATACGAACGCATGAAAGCAAAGGGATATGCGCCGTATTGGACAATCAATCACGGCATGACATTGTCTGCGTACTATCGCGACCCCGATGGCAACCAAGTCGAAACACAATTCGACTCGATGTCTATGGAACAAGCAGACGAGTTCATGGCGGGTCCATTGTTTGCTGCCAATCCAATTGGAATCAACGTTGATTTTGATGTGCTGATTGAGCGATATCGAAGTGGTGCGAGCATCGCATCTGTCACCGACTATGCGACCGCTGGTCAGTGATACATGACAACTGCACCCGTGCGTCAATCGCGCGCTCGACATGACACTGAAGAAAAACTCGTCAACGCCGCCGCCGACCTTTTAGGAGAAGTGGGACCGCGTGCGATGAGTGTGCGAGCAATCGCAGATCGTGCCGGCGTGAATCATGGACTTGTGCATCATTATTTCGGGGGCAAGGACGGACTACTTCGCGCAGCGATGATTCGACTTGTTGAAGAACACGCTCAGTTCGCAAGAGAAAAATCCGGCGGTAGCCCACTTCCCGCTCCGCTCGCATTGTCGAGCGATCAGCGATATCTGCGCGCCGTTGTTCGTTGTGTACTTGATGACGAGATGGAACTCGCTCAGATGGAATTAACAGCCGGTGTTTCAATTCCTCGTCAAGCACTTCAACATGCAGTGGAAACTCGCAAGTTGAGTTCACCCGATACGAAGACCAAAGCAATGGTGACCATTGGAATGGCAATGGAAATGGGGTGGGCTGCACTTGAGCCATTCCTGTTCGCAGTCGCTGAAGTGTCGGACGTGAACGAACAGGAACAAGTGCGTGAATATGCACGACAGTTCCGTCGAAAGTTTGCACAAAGGGAACTTGATGAACAGTTGTGACGTGGTGATCATCGGCGGTGGACCGGTGGGATGTTTGATGTCTGTGTTGTTATCTGACATGGGTCTCACCAATGTCGTGATTGAACGAGATAAAGACCCATACCAGTTACCACGGGCCATCGTGATGGACGATGAAATTCAACGAATGTTGATCGACCATGGAATGGGTGAATGGCTGGAAGGCAACACCACTCCACTGGAGGCGGCCGATTTCGTTAACGAACAGGGCGAACAGATCATCGGTACGACAGTTCCACCACTCGGACTTCAAGGTGTACCACCAGTGGTGTGTCATTATCAGCCCGATCTGGATGTGATGTTGCGTGAACAAGTCACTGCTCGTAGAGGTATTGCTCGGTGGGGTCATGTCGCAACGAGTTTGGTTGACCATGGAGATTCTGTGACGGTGACCGTCGATGATGGATCCACGTACAACGCACGTTGGGTTGTGGGATGTGATGGAGCATCAAGTTGGACTCGTAAACAACTGGGACTCGAATTAGAGGATCTTCGCTTCGATCAACAATGGCTCGTGGTCGACATTGAATTACATGAAGACTCTGCTGTTGAGTTGCCTGTGGGTGTTCGTCAATATTGTGATCCCCTTCGGCCTGCAACATATGTGAAGGGTCATCGTCGATTTCGACGATGGGAATTTCAAATCCAACTCGATGAAGATGCGTCCGCGCTGAATACTGAACAAGGGTTATGGGAATTGCTGGCCCCTTGGGTGTCTGCATCTGATGCACGTATTGTCCGCTCTGCGGCGTATCGTTTTCATGCAGTTGTTGCACCCCAGATGCACAAGGGCAACGTGTTCTTAGCAGGAGACTCTGCTCATCAGATGCCGCCGTTTTTGGGTCAAGGGTTGAACTCGGGAATGCGCGATGCAATGAACCTGGCGTGGAAGTTGGCGTTCGTGCAACGCGGTCTGGCAACAGAGAAAATTCTTTCGACGTACACAACCGAACGCGTGCCACATGTGCGCAGTGTTGTTGCCCACGCAGCCGATGCAGGTCGACTCATTGATCAACTCGCCGGTCGCGAGAGTCACGGAATCGATTCGGACTCTGGTTATGGTGGCGCGCGTCCTGCAGCACATCTCGAACAAGGTTTGGTCTATGGCACAAATCCACGCGTCGGACACCAATTCTGGTATCACCCAGATGTCTCTGCTGCTGTGGTGAAAAACGGTGCCAGCATGGTTGTTGTTGCCCGTCACCATGTGCAATTACCCACTGAACTTGAACAGGTACATACTCAATTGGTGGTAGCTCCTGAATCAACAGGTGATGCTTTTGCAATCGTTGTGCGACCCGATCGTTATGTGTCGGCAGTGATTGAAAATGAAGACGACCTTGGCACGTTTGCGACTACATTTACCAACGATGTCCGATAAAGAGCCAGCGTTTCAGACTCGACCTGAAGTGAAAGAAAAGCACAACTGCATGTCATGCGATTCTCCATTGGCTACTGCGTGGAGTACCTCAGAAGGAAAAGCGTGGTTGTGTCGCGATTGCGCCACGCTGCATGGGTTGGGTTGCCCGTAATGAGAGCGGGAACCAGGAGGTTCACTGCGCGGCGAGTACTTTCCGCAGACCTTTCGTTGCTGAATCTCCGACTTTTTTGAAAACTGCACCCAACACGAGATTCATCGGGGCAACAATCCAATTTGCTGTCAAGATTGCATCGTAGGTCACGTCGCACCCTGTCGCAGTTGGTACCACTGTGACGCGATCAATCGAGGTGAAGATCGTGTTTTTACCCTTCACCAAAAAGTTGCTGTATTCGTCGTATTCGACAGTGGTGTAGCGAAGCACAGACGGTCTTCCACCGAGACCGCGAACCGTAATGTCAAACACGGTGTCAAGTCCGCCGCCGTTTCCCTTCACTTGTGAAACAGAGATGATGTTTCGATCCCAGTCGGCGAAATTACACAGATTCGCCATGTATGTGAAGGCCTCTTCGGGGGTCTTCGTTGAATGAATTGTCGTCACGTATCGAGCCATGTGTTTTCCCCTGACGTTTGTGGCTGTAGCGCCACCACAACACCGTACCCACAACCATGGGAAGGAACCACGTGAGGAACCGGTACAAAAGAGTGGTTCCTGTTGCATCCAGCGTGGAAAGACCTTCTTGCTCAAGAAGAGCAACCAGACCAAGTTCTGCGATTCCGACAGCTCCGGGGATGGGGGACAAGGCAATGAGAACTCGAATGAGAGAAAAAGCAATCAGTGCTTCACCAAGAGTTAAACCACGTGCACCAAACAGTTCTGCCGATGTCCATAAACACAAGAAACTGGCCGCCAATGTGACACACGAAGAGAGAAAAATCTTGACTCCTCGTTGTCGAACAAGGTGTCCAAGCGAGATTCGAAGTTCGTCAGTGAACGTGTCTGGACGTGTGCGCTCGAGAAGTTTTCGTGTGCGCCACATTCGAGTGGGGAGTCGACGTAGAAGTTTTTCGCGAATGTATTGACCAAAGCGACCGACATATGAAAAAACAAATCTCCATCGAAGCGCAACCCACCAGAAAACTCCCGATGTGATGACGAGAAAGAGCCCAGCGGACCATGCGACTACGTGCACCGTTGTCGCATCACCTTGAAGAATCGGTAGCAAGAGAACAACAACAGGCAAGCCCCATGTTGTGAACGATGGCCACACTGCGGTGGCAACAATGGATGAAGCAATTGCAGACGGTGAAAGCGCCCAGCGTGAGAACATATGGATACGCATTGCCGTACCGACCGCTCCACCTCCAATGGCGATGCCATAACCAGCAGCAAGAGCAGATTGATCCGCAGTGACTGCTTGAGATAGGGAGATACCTGGTGAGCACGCTTGGAGAAAAAGACCGCGTGCAACAATGACGGTACTGCCCGCGCCGAGTAGCGGAATGATTCCGAAAGGTTCCACTTGTCCGAGTCGCGAAAAGATGTCCGACAGCAATTCTCGCTGCAGCACACTAAAAATCACGATGATGACGATCGTGATGAGCGATGGCAAAAAACGACGCATGGGACTGTGACGGTAGCGGTGTGCGAGGTGGTTGGTTGCGGCAGAGTCAGACGTAACGTGTGACCTGTGATGGAGGAATGCCCAGAGCCCGTGCGCCGCGCCGTGATGGTGCAACAGTGGAAGGACTTGTCCTATATCCATTGGCGTTATGACCCAGCAGAGGTGCAGTCGTTACTTCCCGCCGGTTTGGAAGTGGACACTTTCGACGGCTCCGCGTGGGTCGGCTTGATTCCATTTTCGATGCGCGGAATTGGTGTTCCTGGCTTACCTGCGGTTCCGTACTTCGGATCATTTCCGGAAGTGAACGTGCGTACATACGTGCGGCGCCATGGAGTACCTGGGGTGTGGTTTTTCTCATTGGATGTCAATCGGTTGCTTCCCGCATTGGTTGCTCGGGCGACATATCTCTTGCCATATTGCTGGGGATCTGCCAGTAATCGCATCGATAAAGATCAGGTCTCTGCAACTGTCGTGCGTCGTTGGCCGCACGGCGCATCAACATCGATTCATCTGACAATCGGAGATCGCATTCAACAACCTGATGATCTGGCGGTTTTCTTATCCGCACGATGGGGGTTGTACTCACGTGGGATACGCGGAGGATTGCGATATGCACCGGTCGATCACGAAAAATGGCCTCTGTATTCGGCGCAACTTGTGGCGATAAACGACACGTTGGTGGTTGCATCTGGACTGAGCGCACCACAAGGAGAAGCACACGTCATGTTTTCTCCTGGCGTGTCAGTACGAGTCGGTCGACCTCGTCGGGCTTAACGTCGTCGTGGGCGTGCAGCAGGCATCCAATTTTCTCCTGCTGTTGAATCAATTTCTGTCACGAAGCGATGTCCGATTGGCTCGATGAGATGTAACAACGCATTGGTGTTTTCTTCGCCGAACGTCTTCCATGCAATTTCGCACAATGAATCAGTTTTGTTCTCAATTGCTTGTCGGTAGGCAACACCTTCATCATTCACAACACCATCTGTCACGAATCCTCGCTCGGCTAGTGATTGCAGAGCTACATCAATCTCTTCATCGGATGCACCACGACTGCGCGGTATCCACTGCTTCGGGTATCCCATCCATGCGTCGTGCAGTAGCCCTGCTTCAACAAGGCCGATGTCATCTGCGACGAGAAGTGCAAAGTGTGTGTCACCTCTCCATTCACGGATGGTGTTTAGTGCATTCCATGTCGACAGACAAGCATCGATGGGGCGTGGCCAGGATTTGTGCGCGGCAAAAAGTACTCGCCCTGAAGCGGGAAGGGCGTCAACGGTTCTCCATAAATCATCAGCGAATACACCAAGTGGTTCAACAATCTCAGGTGCAAGACGCATCAGTCCCGCGCGCACCGCTGCGTCTCGGGCTGTCGTGACGTCGGGCCAGTGTGCGATGTGAGGGCGAGCGTGATCGAGTGAGAACTGAATGAATTCGCGCTTGATTGTGTAGAAGGCAGCAAAGACTGCCTCGTTTCCTGCTGGCGCTAACGGGGCTGCGCGATTGGTGATGTAATGGCCAAGTCCGTCTGGAACACCCAGTGCAGCCAAGTTCTCTTTTGCCGTGGGATCCCAAAAGATCCACCCAATCAGTTGGTGAGATGCAAATGATGCTCGGCGAGTCAGTGATTGCCAGTCAGTCATGACACGTCACAGTAGTGCTGCTGTAACGGAGCGTCTATGAGTACAAAGCATTCGATGATCCCACGATTCGTGAGAGTGCATCGTGAATTTCATCGGTGCCGTGATGTTCCACATCGTCAAACCGGCTCAAATACGTGACGGACACCTCGCCATTTTCGACAGCTCCACCGTCTGTGTGAGGCTCCATTGTGTTCGTTCCGCCGTAGCTCATGCGGACGTAGTACGAACCGTCGTAACCTTCTTTTGCTTCCATCTCCGCTTTGGCCATTGCTTGCGGAACGATGTGACCCACTGATGTTCGGCGCCAACCTTTGATTTGGTCCAATTCAAGATTGGGAACATTCACATTCAACACGATGGGTTCGTGTGGTTTATTGGCGAAAAATCCTTCGACGACAGTGGCTGCAACTGCTGCGGCCGTGTGCCACTTCTGACCTTTCACAGCGTCATCCCAACCTTGGCCTTCAACTCCAAAACCGATTACTGCTTGGCTGACGGCAATGCCACTGACGCCACTATTGCGTGCGGTAATTGCAGCTCCGACTGTTCCCGAGTGATACACAGCACGACCAACATTTGCGCCGGGGTTGATTCCTGAAACAACAAGATCGAATGGGTCTCCATAGAGACCAAGGCGAGCGAAAAAGACACACAATGCAGGAGGTCCGCTGACTGCCCACGCGGTGTCGATTCCGTCGATGTGTCGCTTGTGTACTTCTGGCTGAATGAGATGAAGGGCACCGATTGCGGCTCCCGCACCGGAATATTCCTGGTCAGGTGCTGCTACAACGACATCTCCAAATGGGCGCATCGCGCGAGCCAGTTCGTGGAGACCTACTGAATCGATTCCGTCGTCGTTGGTCACCAAAATGCGCATAGCTCTATTGTGCCTCATTTAAGTAAACGGATTATGACCAGAGATTGACCAACAGACGTCAATGACGCAATCGGTGAACAATCTCGATACCAATGGCTGCAATCACACCACATACAACTCCAGGAATCACGCTTGTGGCAGTGAGGGAAAGATCAAAAAACTCGGCGCTGATTGGAACAATGAAAGCCAACGCGGATGCGGTTGTCATTGTCACAAGAATTGTTGTGCGTGTTGGTGTGAATGGGCGAGCAAAAATCGAAATAATCCATAAAAAAGCGATGAGAGCAGTGATTGAAGATGCTGTGCCGCCCGATGAGGAAATTGCGTCGGTAACGATGACGCCGATACCGGTGATGAAACCAGCGGGAACAGCAAACGATATGACACGGTGCAATAAACCGGGGACGTAGCGTTCAGAACTAGTTCCAATGGCGAGAAAGAAAGCGGGAATCCCAATAGCGAGTGACGACACCAGAGTCATTTGGCGCGGAAGAAAAGGGAATTGTCGGGACAACAGCGCAACACTGAGAATCGACACGATGCTCATCACGTTTTTGGTGAGAAACACGTGGGCAACTCGCTCCACATTGCCGATGACGCGCCGTCCTTCGGCGATGACGTGAGGTAAGTGGGAAAATTTTCCATCCAA
>JBEDHS010000096.1:0-29085 GCA_041173945.1 Actinomycetota bacterium | reverse complement strand
CAACAAGAAGCGGTCGGGGGACAATTTGTATGTGCGAACTTCGTAACGACGAGTATGGATGAGTTCGCCACCTGGAGGTGGTTCGGGGAAAAACTGATACTCAGACACGACTTCCACTTTGACAGAGCAGCACTGAAATAGGCGAACTGGGGGTCGTATCGGGCAAACTAATGAAGTGACAACACTCAAAGAGCAACTGAAAAACGATCTCACAGCAGCAATGAAGGCGGGCGATGAGATCACCAAATCAACATTGCGCATGGCGTTGTCGGCAATCACAAATGCCGAAGTGGCCGGCGATGCCGTCGTCGAGCTGAGCGATGATCAAGTGATTCAAGTTCTACAAAGTGAAGTGAAGAAAAGAAACGAGTCGGCTGAGGTGTATGAACAAGCCGGCCGAAGCGAGTCGGCAGTGAAAGAGCGAGCCGAAGCAGAAGTGCTGTCGCGTTATCTGCCAGCTGCAATGTCTGATGAGGAATTGCTCGCAGTCGTGAATGAGGAAGTCGCGAATGCTGCAGCAGGTGGAGCCGAGGGAATGAAAGCAATGGGTGCTGTGGTCAAAGCAGTGCGTCAACGCGTGGGTTCATCGGCCGACGGTTCCAAAATTGCCGATCTTGTGAAAGCGGCGTTGTCGAAATGACCTCACCTGCGCCACAGTTGGCGGAGTTGTCCACACAGATGGCGCGGGTGGCTCGCGCATTGCGACGGGTGTTACGCGGGGTGTATCACGTGCACCCGCACCACGATGACGAACACATGGCCAAGATCGCTGAACAACTCGCCGATGTAATAGATGCAGCAGGCACGATGGGTCTTGGTCAGGAATCACACATTCGTTACACACGAAGTCCGCTGTCGGGTGAGATGAATCCCATCGCACCACCGGTCACATATGAATATGGTGAGCGATCAATCGTGGCGCACGCCAATTTCCACGAGGGGTATCAAGGGCCGCCAGCATGTGTTCATGGCGGAATGGTGGCTGCATTGTTGGATGATGCACTCGGACGCACGCGTCATTTGACGGGGCGCAACTGCGTGACGGGGTCGTTGAATATCACCTATAAACGGCCAACTCCAGTGAACGCTGATTTGCGTGTGGAAGCCCGCATCGAAGAGATTCTGGAACGTAAGTTCCGCGTGACAGGCGAGATACTGCATGACGGGCAGGTGACGGCGTCGGCAGAGGCTGTGTTTGTGTTTCTTGACGACAAAAAATTCAATGCACTCGTTTCCGATGCTCGTGATGCCTCTCGTTAACGCAACAATGTGTGGAACATCAATCATGTCTGGGGTACACGATGTCTGATGAACTGATCCTTGATTCTTTGCGCCGACGTTTTCGGGCAATGCATTCGTTGTATGAAGACGCGACCGCCACGATGACACTCGAGCAGGTAAATCATCGTGAAAAAGAACGCGTGATGCCGATTGCATTCTCTTTGTTTCATTACGTCAATATGCAAGATGCATCGTTCATGATTTTGACCGGCGAAGCGCCAATTTGTAACGACGAAATTCTCGACGCGATTAACCCTGCAATTCGCGACCATGGAAAACACAAGACAGTCGACGAGATGGACGTCCAGCAGATTGGTAACTATGAAGCATTCATCGACTACATGAATGCGGTGTTTGCCAGAACTGAGAACTGGCTCGCCAATTTGGAAGCCAGTGAACTGCATCGCGTGTTGTTGACGCGGCCTTTCGGTCCGGTGGTAGAAAACACTTTTTCAGCACGAGTCGCTGGCGCTCACGGCCTGACTGTTCTTGATGGAATCGAATGCTGGTTGTATCAGCATGGTCTTCGCCATATGGGCGAGATCGAATTGGCTCGAGCCTTCGTTGGTCTCGAAGGTATGACGAGTTAGCGCGTCTTTTGGCGCCCACGGCAGGAATTGAACCTGCGACCCCTTGCTCCGGAGGCAAGTGCTCTATCCGCTGAGCTACGTGAGCATGATGCAGACACCATGTCTGCACCCAATTCTACGCGTCTGATGAAATGGAACCGCTGGCTGGGCGGATTGCGAGGCAGAATGGAGAGCCCATGGCTGATCCTTTAGTTTCGGTATCGCAGCGATTCGCAGCAGCATTTCATGCTGTTGCCGGTGAGCCCTGTGATCCGGTGGTTCGACCCAGTGAACGCGCCGATGCCCAGGTCAATGGCGCGCTCGCGCTAGCCAAGACTCTTGGCAAGTCTCCTCGCGATGTCGCGGCACAGGTGTTGGAATCGGTAGGAGACATCTCAGACATCGTGGCCGACACGGAAATTGCTGGCCCTGGATTTATCAATGTCAATTTCACTACGTCGTACGTGGCGACAGAGCTGACCCGCGCGATGGCGGATCCACAATTGGGTGTGCGACGCACGGAAGATCCGCACACCTGCGTTATTGATTATTCGGCACCCAACGTTGCCAAAGAGATGCACGTGGGGCACTTACGTTCAACCGTGATTGGCGATGCGTTGGTGCGTGCTCTTGGTTTTGTGGGGCACACTGTCGTGCGCGAAAACCACATTGGTGACTGGGGCACACCATTTGGGATGTTGATTGAACACCTCATCGATTTGGGTGAGGAAAACGCTGCACACGAACTTGGTGTCGGAGACCTCGATGGTTTCTACAAACAAGCACGACGCAAATTCGAAGAATCGGATCCGTTCAAAGAACGGGCACGTCAACGAGTGGTGATGTTGCAAGGAGGAGATGCCGACACGCTGCGCTTGTGGAACACGTTGGTGCAAGAGAGCACGCGCTATTTCAACAAGGTATATAGCCAACTTGGCGTATTGCTGACCGATGACGATCTGATGGGAGAGAGCGCATACAACCATCTGCTCGCACTTGTTGTCGAGCGTTTATCAGCCCAGGGTTTGTTGCAGGTCAGCGATGGTGCAGACGTGGTTTTCCCCGAAGGATTCACAAATCGCGACAACGACCCGTTGCCGTTGATTATTCGCAAAGGCGATGGTGGATACAACTATGCGACAACCGATCTTGCCTGTGTGATTGATCGTGTCGAGCGCATCGGTGCTCGTTCGATGTTGTATGTGGTTGGCGCACCACAAGCGCAACATCTGCAAATGGTCGAAGCCGTCGCGCGAAAAGCTGGTTGGCTGCCAGAAGGCTTTTCGATGAATCACGTCTCTTTCGGCTCGGTTCTCGGCGCCGATCGCAAAATGTTGAAGTCGCGCTCGGGCGACACAGTGAAGTTGGCGGCTCTTCTCGATGAGGCCGTCGAGCGTGCAGATCAGGCAATTGCCGAAAAGAATCCGTCGATGCCTGCCGACGAACGGGCGTCTGTCGCGCGAATGATTGGCATCGGTGCAGTCAAGTATTCAGACCTGTCCACCGATCGCGTCAAGGACTACATCTTTGATTGGGAGCGCATGCTCTCCTTCGATGGCAACACGGCGCCGTATCTGCAATATGCCCACGCACGTATCTGCAGCATCTTTCGTCGAGCTGGTATCGACCGACAATCGGTTCACCATATTCAACCGATACTCGATGACCCGAGAGAACGTGCATTAGCGATGCGACTGCTGCGCTTTGATGCCGCCGTCTGGGAGATGGTCGATACATACAGTCCGCACAAGTTATGCACGTACGTGTTCGACGTGGCCACCGACTTCACTGCTTTTTACGAGCACTGTCCAGTGCTGAAGGCAGAGTCCGACGAGGTGCGCATGTCGCGTTTGGCATTGTGTGACGCCACCGCTCGCGTTATCGCACAAGCGTTGGACTTGTTGGGAATTGAAGCACCAGAGCAAATGTGATGAATGCTCGCAACCTTTTCCCTCGAACATCGCAGATCAACGAGAACGGTGTTTTGTCGATCGGCGGAATCGACATTGCCAATCTCGCGCAACAATACGGAACACCTGTGTTCGTCTACGACGAACAACATCTTCGCGACATGTGTCGCGAGGCGGTGAGCGCATTCGGGTCCGACAACGTCATCTATGCATCGAAGGCGTTTTTGTGTGTGGCAATGGCACAACTTGCTCACGAAGAAGGCTTGTTGCTCGATGTGGCGACCGGTGGAGAGTTATTTGTTGCATTGCATGCAGGAGTGCCGCCAGATCGTTGTGTGTTGCACGGCAACAACAAAAGCGATGAAGAATTACAGATGGCAATGAAAGCCGGGCTTCGTCACATTGTGATTGACAGCTTTGATGAAATAGAGCGCATCGAACAACTCGTGGCACAAGGTGTTCCCGCACCACGAGTGCAATTACGCATCACACCAGGTGTTCACGTGCACACCCATGAATACGTCTCGACAGGTCAAGACGATTCAAAATTTGGTTTCAACTTGAACAATGGCGATGCCCATCGCGCAATTGAACGATCTCGTCAATCGAATGCGATGGAGCTTGTTGGAATTCACTGCCACATCGGCTCGAATGTGTTCAACGTTGACAATTTTGAAGATGCATGGAAAGTAATGGTCGAGTTGTTCTTGCCACTCGGGCTTGATGAGATAACTCTGGGCGGTGGATTAGGTGTTGCCTACACCGAAGACGACTCGGCCCCCACTTTGACCGAGTGGGCCTCGGTGTTGTCGCGTGTTACTGCGACATTGCCATCGACGACAAAGGTGTATGTGGAACCTGGTCGCAGCATTGTTGCCCAAGCAGGAGTGACGGTGTACTCGGTGGGAACAGTGAAAGACATCGACGGCATTCGACGCTACGTGTCTGTTGACGGAGGAATGAGCGACAACCCTCGTCCGATGATGTACGGCAGCGAATACGAGGCGTATGACCCGAACAAAATGCATGCACCACGAGATGAGCGAGCGCGAATTGTCGGTAAGCACTGCGAAAGCGGAGACATTCTGATTCTCGATGCACGTGTCACTTCTGATGTTGCTGTCGGGGATCTTTTGGTCATCCCGGTGACAGGTGCATATGGCTATTCAATGGCCAGCAATTACAACAAGGTTCCTCGCCCTGCGGTGGTCTTTGTCTCTGGCGGTCAATCACGACTTGTTGTTCGTCGCGAGACAATGGAAGACCTTGTTCGCCTAGATCAGTAATGGTGTGCCGGCATCAATAAAGAAATAATCAGAGCGCAAATGGCCAAGGTGACCAATTAGGCTAAAAACCTATGACATCTGACCCGTCGTCCTCTGTTGTGCGCATTGGCGTGTTGGGGTGCGGACATGTGGGTGCGGCTTTCATCGCCCTTGTTGAACAACAAGTAGATGTCATCGAGGCTCGCACCGGCATTCGTCTCCAAGTTTCATCGGTGGCGGTGCGCAACCTCAGCCGTGAGCGGGGAGTGGTGGTTGCCGATGGCGTGTTGACTCGCGACGCGGCAGCGGTGGTGAATGACCCCACTGTTGATCTCATCGTCGAAGTGATTGGCGGAATTGAGCCGGCGCGCGAATTAATTTCGACAGCGTTGTCACACGGAAAACCTGTTGTGACCGCGAACAAAGAATTGTTGGCCAATGTCGGACATGAACTGTGGGCACAATCAGATTCTGTTGGTGTCGACTTGTTATTCGAAGCAGCAGTGGCGGGTGGAATTCCGCTTATCCGTGCACTTCGTGAATCTTTGCGTGGCGAACCAGTAACACGAGTGATGGGGATTGTGAACGGCACAACCAACTACATCCTCACCAAGATGTCAGAAGACGGAGCAGATTATTCGGCTGCTTTGACTGAAGCGCAGCGTTTAGGTTTTGCAGAACGAGACCCAACCGCCGACGTTGAAGGGTTTGATGCGGCAGCAAAAGCAGCGATATTTGCGAGTATCGCATTTGGTGCGCGTGTGGTTGCCGGCGATGTGTATCACGAGGGCATCAGCGCTGTCACAGCTGCCGATATCTCGATCGCACAACGTTTGGGATACGTCGTCAAATTGTTGGCGATTGCAGAAAAGGTGTCGGACTCTGACACGGTTGCAGTGCGTGTGCATCCAGCGATGGTGCCACTGTCGCATCCATTGGCCAGCGTGCGCGATTCGTACAACGCCGTTTTTGTTGAAGGAAACGCGGTGGGATCGTTGATGTTCTACGGTCGCGGTGCTGGTGGTTTACCCACTGCATCTGCTGTTTTGGGTGATGTGATTGATGCGGCAGTGAATCTGCGCAAGGGAACACATGGAACGATCGGTACATTCTCGCGCGTGCCAGTGATGGCCATTGATGAAACCTCATCTGAATACCTGATTGGTCTCGATGTAGAAGACAAGCCGGGTGTTCTTCACGAAATCACCGGTGTGTTTGCCCTGCACGGTGTCAGTATTCGTGCAGCAGAACAAGAAGGCATCGGACAGGATGCTCGCTTGGTGTTCATCACCCACACCGCTCGTGAATCCAACGTTCAAGCCTGTGTGAGCGAGCTGCGAAAGTTGCCAGTGGTGCGTCGAGCATCTGGACTTCTGCGCGTTATTGGTGGGTAACACCATGCGTTATGTATCAACGCGCGGTAACGCGCCAGTTCTGGGTTTTGCCGATGTGGTCTTGGCTGGTCTCGCCACTGATGGTGGTCTGTATGTTCCCGAATCGTGGCCACAGGTACCGAGTGCCGTGGGGCAGACGTATGCCGAAGTTGCCCATAGTGTGATTAGCCCATTCGTGGGAGATGACCTCGGCAGTGACGTTGTTACGCGACTGATTAGCGAGGCTTATTCCAGTTTTCGACATCGCGATGTCGTGCCAATTGTCGACTTGGAACCAGGCCACAAAATTATGGAGTTGTTCCATGGACCCACGTTGGCTTTCAAGGACGTGGCGTTGCAATTGCTTGGTCGATTGTTTGATCACATCTTGTCCACTCGCGGGGAACGGGTGACGATTGTTGGTGCAACAAGTGGGGACACGGGAAGTGCGGCGATTGATGGCGTGAAGAACTGTGCACATGTCGACATTGTGATTTTGTATCCGAAAGGGCGAGTCAGCGATGTTCAGCGTCGTCAGATGACAACAGTCGATTCGCCCAATGTTCGCACTGTCGCAATTGATGGCACGTTCGATGATTGCCAAGATCTTGTCAAAGCGATGTTCAATCACTCCGAGTTTCGCAATGAACATAATTTGTCGGCAGTGAACAGCATTAACTGGGCGCGCGTGATGGCCCAGGTGGTCTATTACGTGGAAGCAACGCGTCATCTGGGTGGCCCGATCGATGTGAGCGTTCCGACAGGAAATTTCGGCAACGTTTTAAGTGGCTGGATTGCAAAACAAATGGGTGCACCGTTGCGTCATTTGATTGTGGCATCCAATCAGAACGACATCTTGACGCGGTTCTTTGAATCACATGCAATGACAACAACGTCGGTTCACCCCACGTTGAGCCCCAGCATGGATATTCAGGTGTCATCAAATTTTGAACGTTTGTTGTTCGAGATGAATAACAGAGATGGCGCAATGACTGCCCAGCAGCTATCCCGATTCCGTGAGAACGGAAAGTTGATTGTGGAGCCCGATCAGTTTTCCACGTGGATCACACCGACATTTCGTGCATCACGTGCAAGTGACCACGACACATTGGCCACGATGCGATCGGTATACGAGACAACTGGCATGATGCTTGATCCACATACGGCAGTGGGAGTGAAAGCAGCTCGGGAATTCGCCGAGGATGGTGTACCGATGTTGACATTGGCGACTGCTCATCCGGCAAAGTTTCCCGATGCTGTGGAGCGTGCCACCGGTATTCGCCCTCAGTTGCCAGAGCATCTGTCCGATCTGTTCGATCGACCTGAACACACAACAGAATTACCGAACGATTTAGCGTCGGTCGAGGCTTTTGTAGCCTCAAGCAATCGTTGAATATCGACTGCTATTCAGACACTCCACAGTTGTCTTCCATGAATTCGTTGTATCGCACCGATGCAGCTTGAGTTTTTTCATCCATGGAAATCGCATCGACTGCGGAGCGGACTTGTTCATCGCGGGCCATTGCGGTGAGGTCGTAGTTGTTCTCGCGAAAGACAGTGTCCATTGCAATCAGACTGTCCACCATGGTGGTCACATCGTCGGCGATTTCAGGCGGACTTTGATCTTTCATCTGTCGTGCAAGGCCAGTTAATGAAGCCCACACTTCTTTCATTCTTTCGGGGTCAGTGATGGCGGCGGGATCTTGACCGTGTGGGCCCGAACTTGCGGCATCCATTTGTCGTGACAATTCACAGAAGTTTTCGAACTGTGATGCAGATGATGAACTGCACGCACCCACTATCAGTGCGGTCACCGCAGTAGCGAGAATGAGGGAGAATTTCACGTGGCTCACGGTACCAGTGGTGCCTGTACGGGTTTTGGGCAGCATTGGGTTGTTGTTATCGGTCTCGACACTGGCTAAGGTTGGGCTTGCTCGGTTGTCCGAGTTCTCCCCGCCCTCAGTGAGGGGGGTCGAGAATCCCAGTGTGCAATGCGCCTCGGTGTGTGCGCACAATCCCGATGTTGGTCACTGACAACGACCGCAGGAAAGCAGGAAATCATGGCTGCAGAAGCCTTGGAGAAATCCGCCCTTGAATCCAAAGACAAAGACCAGTTGCTCGCGATTGCAGCGGCATTGGGTGTCAAGACCTCTGGGCGTGCATCAAAGACCACGTTGGTCGAAAAGATTTTGGAAAAGACCGGAGTGTCCGAGTCTCAAGCAGATGCTTCGTCGTCGCGAGACGAAAAGCCCGCACGCGGTCAGCGTGGTGCTGCACGTGCACACTCCGCCGACGGCGACGCCGATGACTCCAGCGATAAGAAGCAGAAAGAGTCGGCGCAATCAAGTGAGCCGATTGTGTATATCGGTGCCGATGGCGAGCCCCTCGCTGAATGGGAGATCGAACTCGCTCAACATGAAGGTCGACTCGATGAATTAAAGACAGCCCAATCATCTGGTCAATCTCGACAAGATCGCGGTGATCGCGGTCCTCGACAAGGTGGTCAAAACCAGCAGCGTCAAGGCGGTCAGAACCAACAGCGTCAAGGCGAATGGGAAGAGGGACGCGGTAATCGCAACAATCGCAATCGTCGACGTCGCGGTCGAAATGGTCGCGACGAAGGCCCACAAGGCGATGATCGTTACGAATCCTTTGAAGGAAGCGAACCCGTCAGCAACGATCCCGTTCCTGTTGAGGGTTATCTCGATTTGCGTGACGAGGGTTACGGATTCTTGCGCCTTGGCGGATATCGCCCCACACGCGACGACGCCTACATCCCCGTGAAATTGACACGTCAATTCGGACTTCGTAAAGGCGACCATGTCACAGGGTTGTCACGTCCACCAGGACGTAACGAGAAAAATCCTGCGATGTTGGAGATTCACACCGTGAATGGCCAAGATCCCGAGAAGGCTCGTCAACGTCCTCGCTTCGAGGATCTCACTCCGTTGTTCCCGGATCATAAGTTGAAAATGGAAGATCCTCGCGATCCCACAAATATGACTGCACGCATCATCGACTTGATCGCACCGATTGGTAAGGGTCAACGTGGTCTGATCGTGTCGCCTCCGAAAGCGGGCAAGACCACCGTGATGAAAACAATCGCGGCATCAATTGAAAAGAACAATCCTGAAGTGAAGTTGATTGTTTTATTGATTGATGAGCGCCCTGAAGAAGTGACAGACATGCGTCGCACTGTTCAAGGTGAAGTGATTGCTTCTACGTTCGACCGACCAAGCGATGAGCACACGCAAATTGCCGAAATGACAATTGAGAAAGCCAAGCGCATGGTGGAAATGGGTGAAGACGTCGTCATCATCTTGGACGGCATCACGCGTTTGTCCCGTGCATACAACTTGGCTGCGCCCGCTAGTGGCCGCATCATGTCTGGTGGTATCGATGCAGGTGCGTTGTATCCACCAAAGAAATTCTTTGGTGCAGCCCGAAACGTGGAAGAGGGCGGTTCATTGACGATCTTGGCTACTGCGTTGGTGGAAACCAACAGCCGTATGGACGAGGCGATCTTTGAAGAGTTCAAGGGAACAGGCAACATGGAATTGCGTCTCGACCGTCGAATCGCAGAACGTCGTGTGTTCCCTGCAATCGATGTCGATGCCTCCAGTACCCGTCACGAGGAGCTGTTGTTTGAGCGCAAGCAACTGCAACTGGTGTGGAAATTGCGTCGAGTTCTGTCGGGCTTGGCCCAAGATGGCAATCCGGCTCCTGGCCTGGAAATGCTGATGGATCGCCTGAAAACCTTTGGTACCAACGACGAATTCCTCGCCGAAATCGCCAAGACGCCAGGCGCGTAAGTGCCGATACACTGCAGAGTCCGTTTCGAGGAGATGCCACAGACATGAAGAGCGATACCCATCCTGAGTACACCGATGTCACTGTTAAGTGTTCGTGTGGAAACACATTTGCCACACGCAGCAGCAAAGGCGGCGAAATTTCCATCGAATTGTGCAACGAGTGCCACCCATTCTTTACTGGTAAGCAGAAACTCGTTGACACGGGTGGCCGCGTGGAGCGCTTCAACAAGCGATACGGTGCTCGCACCAAGGGCTCAAAGCGCGCTGAATAAAAGTTGGACACATACCGAGTGGGTATGTGAAAACTCTCCATGAGCGATAACGACATCGAGCGACGGTCGCGACTTCTCTCCGTCAAACTCGCAGCACTCGTTCGTTCTGTGAAGCCGGAGTTGCCTGACAGCGCGCAAGTTCAGCCGTGTGCGCTTGGAACATCGTTGGTGTCCGACGACGATATTTGGATTTTGGTGGATGGAGAAGCCAAACGCACACTAGGTCCCGCTTTTGCCTGGGCTCTGAGGCACGCTCGTGATGCATCGTCGCAGGCGATTCACCTTGTTGTTGACAATGTCGCTGGGGTTCTTGTTCGTCAAGCAGCACAGTTTCATGCACCAATCAGCGTGTGGAATGCCGAAGGAACACAACTTGTCGCGGCACAACCAGATGATTATCTGGTCGAGGCGCCATCGACACCGAAGAGCGATGAGTTTTTTTCGCAGATTCAACAAGCCGGTGCTGAACCCTTGGTGGAACATGGCGTGATGGTGGGCGAAGTTCGCGGTTTAGAGATTTGTCGCGTGATATACGACGAAACCACAAATGAGACGCGCCTAGAAGTGGGAATCGGTGCACACGATCGTGAAGCTTTTGCGATGGTGCATGGAGACAAGCCCACGCATGAATCCATCGCGACAGTGATTGAGGCAGTGCTTGCGCATCGATATGTGGATGCACCCTTTCATCCTTACAACGCATTGGCAGCGGAACGATTTTTGCGATGGCGAGCGGTGCAGACTCCAGAGTTAATCGGAATGTCGTCGCTTCAGCCGGTTGATCCGCCCATGAAAAGAGAGAATCTGAAAGACCCAATGCCATGTGTGGCGCGAGGCAAGGATTCTTCTGGACGCGACGTGGTGGCAGTGTTTGTGCATGGAGTTGATTTAGATGTCGTTCCATTTGCCGTTGATGCGGCAGCAATGAATGACACCCAGTCGGTGATGATTGTGAGTCGCCCTCAAGATGTGACTACGTCGCTGAGGGCGATGGCCGCTGTTGCAAAACCTGACATATCGTTTGTTCCACTTCGATGAAGCGCATTCATATATGAGGTGTGTGTCCGTGAAGCGAAATAAATCCCTAACAGCGACAGGTGCGGTGTTCTTGGCATTTGCGATGTCTTCATGTGGTGTGGTGTCTCGCAATTCCACTGGGACCACAGTGACTGATGTGCCTGTCACAACAACGGTTCCACCATCGACGACGGTTCCATGGGCTGACGGAGCCGAAATTGTCGCGTGGGAGAAATTCCTCGAGCCCTATGAGGTGTTGGATGCTTCACAGGTCTCAACAGGAGAGTGCGGATCGCGTGCGATGTTGGTGACCCAAGAAAGTTTGACTATGTATTGGTGGGATGGTGTCGAATGGAGAGATGACACCGCATTGCTGGATGGCGGTCGAGGGCAATACCCATTAAAGGTGTACACCTTCGATTTCACTAACGATGGTGTTCTCGATTTTTTCGTCTTGTATGCAGAAGATGAACGTGAAAAATCTCCTCGGTATGGCGCGTATTTCGCCTACACGTGGGCTCAAGAAGAACAGTGCAAATGGGGATGGGTGGATGTTGACAATGGTCGCACCACCACAAAGACGGTGCTCTCGCCCGATATCAATCCACAAACAGGCAGAGTGTTTGCACCCGGGTTCACCAGGCGGCGCACAAGCGTGCGAGGCGAATACAAATTTTTCCCATCAACAAGTTCATTCATGTATCACGAGCCAGAGGCAAAGTAACTCTGCACAAGGGGCGTAGCCTGTTCATCTATGAATGACAGGCTGGCCTCGATTGAGCGCGACTATCTGGAATTAGAAGTCAGCTTGGGTAGCCCTGAAGTTCTCGGTGACCAGAACCGCTTGCGAGAGGCATCGCGCAAATACAAACAACTCACTCCTCTTATTCAGTGCATTCGCGACCTGAAGGCAGCCCAAGGCGATGCCGAAGCCGCCAAGGAGTTGATGAATGAGATGTCGGGCGCCGATCGGGAGGCGTTTCGCGCAGAAGCACTTGCTGCCGAGCAAAGAGTGACCGACCTGGAAGAAGAGCTCAAGATCTTGATGTTGCCGCCAGACCCGAACGATGGCAAGAACGTGTTGATGGAAATTCGTGGGGCTGAAGGGGGAGAAGAAGCGAACCTTTTTGCTCGCGATCTAATGGAGATGTACGTGGCGTATGCCTCGAAGCGTGGCTGGAGTGTGGAAGTCATTCAGTCCGACCCCTCCGATATGGGCGGGGTCAACCAAGCCACCTTGTTATTCAAAGGTGATGATGCATGGAGCCGTCTGCGTTTTGAAGGTGGTCCGCATCGAGTGCAACGTGTCCCTGCAACAGAGGCACAAGGTCGCATCCATACATCGTCTGCGACAGTCGCAGTCATGACCGAAGCCGAAGAAGTCGATGTTGAAATTGACCCGAACGATCTTCAGATTGACGTCTATCGCGCTTCTGGTGCTGGTGGTCAGCACGTCAACACCACAGACTCTGCAGTGCGTATTACACATAAGCCCACAGGGTTGGTTGTGGCAATGCAAGACGAGAGAAGCCAGCTGCAGAACCGTGCTCGTGCGATGACCGTGTTGCGTTCACGTTTGTTGAAATTGCGACAAGACGAACAAGAAGCACAAGCATCAGCGGAACGTCGTGCTCAAATCGGTGGTGGTGGACGTGGAGAAAAGATTCGTACGTATAACTACAAAGAAAATCGCATCACCGACCATCGCATTGGTTTCACGTTGTATCAACTGCAGGCAGCGCTGGGTGGAGACCTGGATCCTGTTGTTGACGCTTTGACCGCGGATCTGCGTGCGCGACAGTTATCGGAAAATGTCTGAGTCGTCGGAGTATCTGACGTGGCGTCGTCTGTGGAACGAGACGGCGGAAAAACGAGGTGACCGCGTCGAAGCCAGATGGTTGTGTGAACATGCCAGTGGCACACAAGGTGTCGAGTTCGACGAAATCTTGGATGAGCATCCAACGACGCGTTGTCTGGCTCATCTCGATGCGATGTTGACGCGGCTGGAGACGGGTGAACCACTTCAATATGTCATGGGGCGTTGGGCGTTTCGCCATCTTGATGTGATGGTTGATTCGCGTGTCCTGATTCCTCGTCCCGAAACAGAGTTATTGGTCGACATTGTTGTTGATCATTGTCGCGAACGTCGAGTAGCTCAACAAAAACTTCTCATTGCCGATCTGGGAACAGGTTCAGGAGTGATTGGCTTGTCGGTGTTAGCCGAGATGCCGCCAGATTCTTGTGAAGTATGGATGACCGACATCTCCGACGATGCAATCAATGTGGCGCGAGCAAATGCCGCCGGAATTGGTCGATCTGCAACCTGGGCGAGGTTCGCGGTGGGTTCGTGGTGCGATGCTCTCCCGATTGAGCTTCGTGGAAACGTGGATGTGATTGTCTCGAACCCGCCGTACATCGCCGACAACGATCCCGCCGTTGATGACTCTGTACGTCAGTGGGAACCACGTAGTGCATTGTTCGCCGGACCCGATGGCCTCGATGATGTGCGTGTCATTGCCGCGCAAGCAGCTCAGTGGTTGACACCGGGAGGAATGTTGGCAATTGAAATTGGTTACCAACAAGGTGACCAGGTGCGCGACATTTTTGAGTCCGCTGGATTGTCCGGCATCGCGGTGCATCGCGACTTAGCGGGACACGATCGTTTTGTGAGCGGCATTCGTTCTCGCTGAGGCCTAGTGCCACAGGCCAATTACCCGAGATGTCGACGCAAAAAATCCAATTGATGGAGCAATAAGTTTTCCGCGACTTCTTCTTGTGGAGTCATATGAGTGACGCCCGACAATGGAAGCACTTCGTGTGGCTTTCCTGCCGCCAGCAGCGCCGACGACAACTGCAATGTGTGAGCGGCAACAACATTGTCATCTGCAAGGCCATGGATTAACAACAACGGACTGCGCAGTGACTGAACATCATTCATTAATGAGGTCGTGGTGTATGGGTTGTCGTCAATGTCGGGATGACCGAGATATCGCTCGGTGTAGTGCGTGTCATACAAGCGCCAATCGGTGACGGGTGCACCTGCGATGGCGGCATGGAATCGATCGCTACGTCGTAACACCGCGAGCGCGGCCAGATAACCACCAAAACTCCATCCACGAATTCCCACACGCGAGAGATCGGCGCGGGGTTCGATCTCTGCAAGTGCATCAAGTACTTCGACTTGATCATGAAGAACAGGTGCAGCCAGGTCGTGGTGCACGCCTCGTTCCCATGTACTTCCTTTGCCAGGAGTTCCGATGTTGTCGGCGATAACAACAACAAAGCCTTGATCTGCAAACCATTGCGAAGAGAGATACGCAGCGCGTGAACCAATGACGCGTTGGGCGTGCGGGCCTCCGTAGGGGTCCAACAACACCGGCAGTGGGTGAGTGCCTCCATCGTCTGGGGTAAGGATTGCCACAGGAATTGCACGTGGCCCCACGGTTGTGATGCGAACTCGCGGCGTCACAAGAGGCTTTTCCGTTAACGATGTGATGACATGGCGCGCAGAGCCATGCACAACGGAGATGGCGGCGCGTTCCGAGTCGAGGGAGGCATGGCGCAGAACAAGACACGATGAGTGACCACTTGCCGAGGTGACACCATCGGCGGGGGAGAGCCGCTCCAATCCTTGGCCGTCGACGTGTAGTGCATAGACGTCGTGAATCCAAGGAGTCGCGAGGTCGTTGGCGACAAAGACGATTCGTTCATCGATAGACACCACATTGCGCACCTGAAGTGAATTCGGCGTGATGGGCGAGTTGTCGACGCACAACATGCGCACGCCGTTTCTGTCGGCTGCGGTGATGAGTGAACCATTGGGGTGCAGTGTTGGCAAACCGGGGACGAGTTCTACCCAGAATTCGTCGGTGTCGGTGAGGCGAAGATGGGCTGAAGCGGTGTGTGGGTCGATGTCGTAGATATCAACGCGTTTTTGGTCTCGCGTTTGTGTTTGTGCGATGAAGCCCGCGGCCGACCAGTGGACGCTGTTGAGATATTCCCATGGTTCAGAGAACGTGACTTCAATGGATTGTGTGGTGTCGACATCGATGATGTGCAAGGACACGAGTGCATTGTGTGACCCAGCACATGGATAACGGTGGTCCGTGGCGGCAAGAGAAGGCTGAGCGGGATCTGCAATATGCCACATCGCAACAGGTGAGACATCGACTCTGCAGGCAGCAATGTGTTGAGAAGTGGGTGACCACCAATAACCGCGAAAACGCCCCATCTCTTCGGCTGCAATGAATTCTGCACTTCCCCAACTGACAGTGTCCGACTCGTCGCTAGCGATGACGCGTTCGTCACCATTCACGTGTGCGATGCACAAGGTACGACCGCGCACGTACGAGAGATGTTTTCCATCTGGTGAGAGTCGGACATCGAATACGCCAGGCGAAATAGATGGCATCACGATTTCGTTTGTCAACAGATTGACAACAACAATCTGTCCACCCAAAACCGTGACAGCATGTTCAACCGCTGCATCACATGCGTAGGAAACAACTCCGCTCGCACTTTCGCGTGCGCGTTCACGACGGCGCATCTCTTCTGGCGTGGTGGCAGCCAAATTTGCACCAATGGTCCGCGGGTCGAGAACTTTTCGTTCCTCTCCTGTGCGGGTATCGAGCACCCACAGTGCATTCACTGCATCGTTTCCTGAATCGGATCGGGCAAACACCACGCGCGCACCATCGGGCGAGACAGTGAAACTGCGTGGCTCACCAAGAGTGAGTCGCTGGGTTCGTGCGTATTGGCGAGGGAAGGTATCGCTCACGCGAGCAGGGTACCTGATGCATCGAGTCGCACACGCTTGCCGACCCATTCGGTGGTACACATCTCGCGGCCAAGATCGACGCGGGTGCTGTCGCCCCATGCGCGACGACCATCGTCGAGCAAACACGATGCGATGGTGCGTTCGGGTTGTCCATCTCGGTCGTGCATCACTGTGTATGCCTCGATGGTTACGTCACCTGCTGCCTCGGTGGGTGATGCCAGTTGTCGCTTCGGCAAAACATCGATGGCGTCTTGTGGGTAGTCGTAGGCAAATGCACGTTGCGGGGGAGTTGTTGAATACACACCGAAAGCATGTTTGGTGGTGTAGCCACCATTTGCCCAAATCAGGCCAGTCTTTCCTTTGCCATCGCGAAGTTCGCGAGTCAACGTGGAGATGGCATGCATGACGTAGTTGTTCCACGGTCCACCAGCAAACGGCAAGCCACCAGTGCGGGTCAGTTGACTATTGATATCGAGCCCCAAGGACTGTGCGCCCAATTGAACGGCTGCGGGGAAACATGAATACAAATCGACAAGGTCAATATCGGAAATTGTGAGGCCAGCTAACTCCAACACTCGTCGGCCGGCTAACTCGATTGCCGGGGTGTCGTAGAAGTGGTTGCGATGCGAGACAAAAGGATGTTCGTGGGCGTCACTTCCCGAGTGCGGAAAAATCCAACGATCCTGCGGAACACCAAGAGATGCTGCTTTCTCTGCAGAACACAAAATAAGTGCCGCCGCCATGTCGACATCATTGTTTGAGTTCATGTACTTCGTGTAAGGGAATCCGATCATTCGGTTCTGAGCACTGGGTGTCCGAATTTCTTCGGCGGTGAACGCTGTTTGAGTCCATGCATTCGGATTCGTCGCAGCCACTGCACTAAAGCGAGACCACAATTCACTAATAAAGATTTGGTGTTCTTCGACAGATCGACCGGCACGTGCTCGCAATGCGGTCTCGAACATCGGATAGATCTGAATGGGCATCATGATTTTGCGCTCAAGTTCCTCGGGCATATTCATGGTCAGATCTTCTGATGCCAGCACCGGTGTGTGGTCGCTCGTTCGCCATGTTGGTTCTACACCGGCTTTTCGATAACGCGCGCGCGTTCGCGTGGTTTCGCCACCAGTCAAAATGACCAGGTCAATCTCGCCTGCGGCGATCTGACGGGCTGCGGTGTTGACCAAGGTCTGAGGTGTGTTTCCACCCATCGACGACAATGCGGTCTCTCGTGGGTTCAGGCCAAGATCGTGCGCGATGAGAAGTGCGGGGTCGCCGTATTTCCATGACAACAGTGACACCACGCGAATCGCATCGGGCTCTGGCACCGAGGACAAAGCGGCATCGTGGGCTGCTTGTTGTACAGCGCTCACCATTAATGCGACGGGGTCTTGGGCATCGTCGATGCCAGCGGCGCGTTGAACTACCTGACCTGATCCGATAAGGACGGGAGTGCGAGGGTCAATTGTCATGGCCCAAACGCTAGGGGGTTCACCCCGTGCCCCTACTACTGTAAATGCAATGTCTCGTATCGCAATTGGCGCCGATCATGCCGGGTATCTCCTCAAACAGCACCTCATCGAGTTGTTAACCAACCAAGGACACGATGTGGATGATCTGGGGACACACTCAACGGAGAGCTGCGATTACCCACCGATTTGTGCAGCGGTTGGTCGACATGTGCGAGACGGAAAAGCTGATTTTGGCATTGTGCTCGGAGGAAGTGGGCAAGGAGAACAATTGGCCGCCAACAAAGTACGCGGTGTCCGCGCTGCATTGTGTAACGACCTGTACACCGCGCGTATGGCACGAGCACATAACAACGCCAATGTCTTGTCGATGGGGGCACGAGTTGTGGGCGAAGGGTTGGCCGAAGAAATCTTGGCGACTTTTCTCGCCACCGAATTTGAGGCGGGTCGCCATGAACGACGCGTCGCACAGTTAGCCGAGATTGAAGAACAAGAAGCGAGTCAGTGATGCCATTTCCCTCCGATAACAATCCCGACACCGAAGTTTTTGCATTGCTCGAAGCAGAGCGCATTCGCCAAACAACAGGACTTCAACTCATCGCCAGCGAGAACTTCACATCGCCTGCGGTGATGAAAGCAACCGGGTCGATTCTGACGAACAAATACAGCGAGGGATACCCGGGCAAGCGTTACTACGGAGGCAATGTCTATGTCGATGACATTGAATCACTCGCCATTGACAGAGTGAAAAAGCTCTTCGGTGCGGATCATGCAAACGTGCAGCCACATTCCGGAGCAAGCGCGAACATGGCGGTTTATCTGGGCTTGTTAAAGCCAGGCGACACAATCCTTGGTTTGAGTCTCGACCATGGTGGTCACCTCACACACGGATCGCCGGTGAATGCCAGCGGTATTTTGTACGACTTCAAGTCCTATGGAGTCACCCCCGGCGATGAACGCATCGACTTTGACAATGTCCGCGAGTTGGCATTGAAGCATCGTCCGAAAATGATTGTCGCTGGTACCACCAGTTACCCGCGCCGACTCGACCCAGAGCCATTCAAGGCAATCGCCGATGAAGTAGGTGCGTTGTTGATGTTCGACATTGCACACCTCGCTGGTCTTGTCGCAGGTGGAGCTCACCCGAACCCGGTTCCGTATGCCGACGTTGTCACCTTCACCACGCACAAGACATTGCGCGGCCCACGCGGTGGATGCATTTTGTCGAAAGCCGAACATGCCCAAGCAATCGACAAGGCAGTTTTCCCTGGTAGCCAAGGTGGACCACTGGAACACGCGGTTGCCGCCAAGGCAGTGGCATTTCGCGAAGCACTCGATCCGTCATTTCGCGAATACGCGCATCAGATTGTGAAGAACGCATCAGCATTGGCCGCAGCAATGGCCAACGAGGGCTTCCGCTTGGTAAGTGGTGGCACGGACAACCACCTCATGGTGGTTGATCTCAGACCTTTTGATGCGGACTGCACCGGCAAAGTTGCACAACTCGTTCTGGATGAAGCTGGAATCACATTGAACAAGAACACCGTGCCCGATGACCCGAGAAGCCCATTTGTGACTTCTGGTGTGCGCATCGGAACACCGAGTGTGACAACACAAGGAATGAAAGAAGAGCAGATGCCAGTGATCGCTCGATTCATTGCAGAGGCGTTGCGTCATCGAGACGATTCCACACAAATTTCTCGGATTCGTGGCGAAGTAGCCGAGTTGTGCTCGCATTTTCCTGTGTATCCCAACCCGTTCTAAATCGAAACCCAGCGACCGAAACTCTCCTAGGCTCGTTGATTGATGGGTGACGTCACCGGGTATCTCATAATTGGAGCTGTTGCCATGTTGGTGACGGCAGCGACGACTCCACTTGTGCGAACTTTCGCTCGACGCACCGGTTGGGTGGCATTGCCCGATCCGCGCAAGATGCACACTGTTGCGACTCCCGATGTGGGAGGAGTCGCAATGTTCTTCGGTCTCGTTGTGGCGCTCGGGGTTGCCTGGCAGATGGATCGTTTCTCGTCCTTGTTTGATGGGAACAGTGAGCCGACAGGATTGTTGCTCGGTGCCCTCGTGATCTTGGTGGTCGGGGTGCGCGACGACGTGAAAGAAGTATCGGCACCAGGGCGAGTGGTGGCCACCGTCGTCACGGGAATGATCTTGGTGTGGTTCGGCGTCACGATGTTTTATTTCCGCATTCCATTTCTTGGTGTGTTGCAACTCTCTGACGATTGGGTGCCGATTGTCACAGTGTTTTGGTTGTTGGGTATGACACAAGCCGTGAACTTGATTGATGGCCTCGACGGATTAGCAGCAGGAATCGTTGCGATTGGATCGACTGCGTTTTTTGTGTACTCGTACCACTTGTCTGGTTTGGGCTTGTTGTCCGAGCCAAACCTCGGGCCACTCATCGCGATCATCACTGTCGGCGTGTGTGTTGGATTTTTGCCCTACAACTTCAACGGCGCGAGCATCTTCATGGGCGATGGAGGTGCCTATTTATTGGGATTCTTGGTGGCGGTATCGACCAGTGTGGTGGGCGGGCGTGCAGATCCGACAACCCAAGCCTTCAGTGGCCAGACGTATTTCTTTCTCGCGCCACTGATTATTCCGTTAATCATCTTGGGTGTTCCCGTTTTTGACGTGCTATTCGCAATTGTGCGACGAGTCAGTAAGCGACAAAGTTTCGCGACTGCAGATACAGGACATTTACATCATCGATTAATTCGTCTCGGACACGGACCACGACGTGCAGTTGCCATTTTGTGGGGTTGGACTGCGTTGCTTTCCGCTTTTGTGTTGTATCCCGTCTTCAACCCCACCAATGTCAATTTTGTTCCACTTGGTTTGTTAGGTCTTGTTCTGTTTTTGTACACAGTGTTGCATCCCGATATCGAGCGGACAAAAAGGGATGAAAATAACTCGCAAGAAAGCGGTAAGGGACAAATTACTCACGAATAAATCGTTATGTTCAGAACATGCATCAGCATGGATGTTTCTTACAGAGTACATCTGATGAATTTGAGGCAATTGTCGACATGTTGCCCGATGCAATTGGCATTCACGACGTCCATGTGGATCAATGGGGAGTTGTTACTGACTTGTCGTTGTCGTGGTGGAATGCGGTATTTCAAGAACGACGTATTCGACCAGTAGTGAGAGGCGATTTACTGTCGCAGACCTACTTTTGTCCTCACGGTGCGTTGAGTTATGTCAACAGAGCATGGGAGACGGGAGAGGCAATTCAGGTGTTTCATCTCGATGAAGACACGAAGCCTTTTTATACATATTCAGACCAGGGCATCGATGTCGTGGTGACGTGGAGACGCATAGGTCAACACATTGTCGAATCGTCCAGCAGCATCAAAGAAGTGTTAATGCTTCGTGACTTTGTTCAAGATCAGGAATCACTTGTCGCGATTGCGAGTCGCAAGCGAGTGATGGCAATCGAACGTGAACGCATCGCACGTAATTTGCACGATGTCGTCATTCAAAATCTGTATGCAACGTCCATCTCGTTGTCATTGGCTGGCAAACGCGCTGGAGCCGAAGTAGAAGCGGAGTTCAATCGAGCTATTGCGGCCTTGGAAAACATCATCAATGAAATTCGCAATGAAATTTTGGATTTGGAGTCTCAAAAATCCTCGCAACTGCGTTTACGTCTGGAGGACACCTTGATTCCAATTTTGAATCCCACAAACGCAGAATTCGATTTGTTCATTGAAGTTCCCACATTGCCCAATGACGTGCAGGAACACATTCGCGCTGTGTGTTTAGAAGCAACGTCTAACGCTGTGCGTCACGGTGGGGCAACACGTATTCGAATTCGAATCTCACGTCATGGCGACAATCTGTATTTGACAGTCGGTGACAACGGAACAGGAATTCCCGAGCACTACAAGCAACAAAACGGACTCCACAACCTGCGCGAACGCGCCAAATCCCTAGGAGGAAAAATGGAGATACAAAAAAATGGACAAAATGGAACCACGATTTCGTGGTCTATTCCGTATCCGAGGTGGAAGTCATGATTGATGTTGCAATTTGTGACGACCATGTCATGGTGCGTGAAGCACTTGCGTCGGTGATTTCCCACGACGAAGGTTTGGAAGTAATCGGTATCACCGATTCGATTGAATCAACTCGAGATTTGTTACAGAACAAAGTTCCTGATGTGTTGGTCGCAGACGTGCGACTGGAGGGAGAGTCGGGTCTCGATGTTGCTCGATCGGTCATTGCTGAATATCCGCATGTCAAGGTGATTGTCTTGACGTCATTTAAATCCGATGAAGCTCTTGTCGCCGCATACGAATTAGGTGCGAGTGCTTTTGTTCTGAAATCGGGAAGTGCTGATGGTCTGGTCAGCACAATCAAAGATGTCGCGGCGGGAATGAATTTGATAAATCCTGCTGAAGTGCGCAGCGCGGCCGAGTCATTAGAAAAGAGGGGACTAGGAATGATTCGTCGACTCGATTCCAACGACCGACAAATCGCACGTCTGATTGCTTTGGGTTATTCCGACAAACAAATTGCGGACACGGTTTTCTTGGGATTGCAGACGGTACGTAATCGAGTGTCTCGAATGTTGTCGCGCTTCGGAAAGGAGAATCGCACCCAGTTGGCACTGTTCTTTTCCGAGTACCAATCCGAAATTTCAGACTTGTAAATCTGCACATACGTGCCGTTCGTGGCTGGTGTCATCTTCCCCCCAAATGGGTGACACCAGCCACTACGTATTTTCGGGGGTCCTGTTTGACCGTGGTCAAGTTTCCACCTAGATTGTTCACCGTTTCACAAAGTCTGGGAAACCCAATACAGCCAAGCCCCCGAGCCAGAACAAGGTGTCCTTTCGGTGAAGTTCATTCCAACGCCCAAACCGTCGACGCACGTCGATAAGGGAATATCCCAGGGTGCAGAACTTGCTGTTGGCGTGTTGGTGTTCTTCTTTATCGGTTTCGGTATCGACACCTGGCTCGGAACTGTTCCGGTTTTCATGATCGCACTCACCATTTTTGGTGTGGTGGGGTACTTCGTTCGGATGTATTACGCATACAACACAGAGATGTCCAAGCTGGAAAAAGAAAGATTGGACAAAACCCAGGACGGTCGCGCGTGACTTCCGACACCTCTCCATTGGCGTCAGCGCTTGCTGGTGAGGCACCAGAGGTGTCGATCTCGCGAGATCTCGTCAAGCGTGGCCTGTGGATAGCCCCCGTTGTGGTGGGTGTCGGTGCCATCTTTGATGCGGCCGATGGGGCATGGTCAGCGGCATTTTCCCTGGGTCTCGTGCTCGTCAATTTTGCCGCCGCTGCTGGCTTAATCGCAATAACCGCAAGGATTTCACTGGCTTTGATGATGGGGGCGATTCTGTTCGGATACGTCTTGCGTCTCGGTCTGATCACCGCAGCGGTACTGATCGTCAAAGATTTTTCATGGGTCTCGATTCCCGTCCTCGGCGGGACGATCATCGTGACCCATTTGGGTTTGCTCTTCTGGGAAATGAAGTACGTGGCAGCGTCGCTTGCATTTCCTGGATTGCGCCCCGATGTACAAGAATGGCGGGCGTCCACCCCGCCGAAGAACACTGAAGGATGACAAGTGCTTGCTCTCAAGTTTCCAGAAATCAATCAGCTCCTCCGTTGGAAAGACTTGTTCCCCGGTTTCAACAAGATTGCAATCATTGCGATTCTTGCAACCGTGATCAGCATTGTTCTGTTCATCTTGGCAACACGTCGTCCAACTGATGACGCACCGAAAGGTGCACGCAACCTTGCTGAAGTGATTGTTGAGTTCATCGAGAACGGCATCATCATGCAAACAATGGGTAAAGAGGGTTTGCCTTGGACACCATTTCTTCTGACGACATTCCTGTTTATTTATTTGTGCAACGTGCCCGGAATTATTCCGTTCTTCCAGATGCCTGCAACCGCGCGTATGGGCGTACCGATGTTCCTCGCATTGTTGGTGTGGGTTGTCTTTAACGCAACAGGTATCAAACACCAAGGTCCCATTGGTTACTTCAAGAGTGTGTTGTTCCCACCAGGAGTTCCCAAAGCTCTGTACGTATTGGTGACACCCATCGAATTGATTTCGGTGTTCTTCGTTCGTCCCTTCTCGCTGGCAGTTCGTCTTTTCGCGAACATGCTTGCCGGACACATTTTGTTGATCACATTCGCATTGCTGTCAGAAGCACTGTTCCAAGCCAAGGACGTCGTATTGATTCCAGTCGGAATCTTGCCGTTCTTCATGTTGCTGTTCATCACTTCATTCGAAGTGTTGGTGGCATTCCTGCAGGCTTACATTTTCGTCATCCTTGCCGCCGTGTACATCGGTGGCGCAGCGCATGCCGAGCATTAAAAAGATCAACAACACATAGGTCTCCCAACCAAAAACAAACCAACTAGGAGAAAAATAAAATGGAAGCACTTTCACTGCTCATCGCAGCCGAAGAGGCAGCAGCCGCAGACGTAGTCAGCACCGGTGATGGTCTCACCGCCATGGGTGCAGGTCTCGCTTACGGTTTCGCCGCAATCGGACCAGCATTGGGTATCGGAAACCTCGTCGGCAAATCAGTTGAGGCAATGGCCCGTCAACCAGAAGCTGCCGGCATGGTTCGTACCACGATGTTCCTTGGCATCGCGTTCACCGAAGCGCTCGCGCTTATCGGATTCGTGGTGTTCATTCTTCTCAAGTTCGCTTAAGTCGCGCTGAGTTCCCGTCCGTTTTCTCTCTCCGTTGTTGCGGAGTACAGGAGTTGAAATGCTGACTGCGATAGTCACCAAATCGAGTGATGGAGTCGTTGGAGTACGGCTGTCATCGGCAGACCCGGCAGTACTTGCCGTGGTGCAAGCCGATGATGTGGCAACGGATCAACCCGTTGACACAGGCCCGAACCCAATCGCTGCTGAACCCAAAGAAATTCTGTGGCCAGCCGGCGCGTTCTTCGTGCTGCTGGTGGTCATGCGATATGTCTTGTTCCCCAAACTCAAGAAAGGAATGGATCAGCGCTACGCGTCGATTCGTTCCAATGTTGAAGGTGCCGACCAAGTCAAGTCGAATGCCCGTGCAGATGTTGCCAACTACGAAGCAGCAGTGGCTGCCGTTCGGGTGGAAGCAGCCGCACGCATCGATGCAGCACGTCAAACACTCGATAACGAGCGCACTGCGCGTTTGGCAGAAGTGAATTCCCGTGTGGCAGCCGCGCGTGCGGAGGCCGATGCGGCGAACAACGCTGCGCGAGCCGCGGGACAAGCACAGGTGGCTTCAGCTGTTGCAACAGTGGTGGCCCAAGCGGCCGAACTGGCAACGGGAACTCGACCAGATGCGTCAGCTGTCGACCAAGTTGTCGCACAAGTCATGGAAAGTGCAGGTAGCCGATGAGCATCATCTCAACACTGTTGGCTGCAGGTGACCCATCACAGTCACCACATTGGTTCATTCCGAAGCGATTCGAACTGATTTATGGTGGCCTTGCATCGGTCATCATCATTGGTTCGTTGATCAAGTTCGCAGGACCTTTCGCCAAGAAAGCACTGACTGATCGCACCGAGAAAATCCAAAACGAGATTGACTCGGCTCGCGAGGCCAAAGCAGCAGCTGAACAAGAAGCTGTGCAGATTCGTACCGCACTCGGAGACATCGAGGCGGAGCGCTCTCGCATCTTGGCCGAAGCAGATCAGCAAGCAGCCGCACTTCTTAATGAAGGACGTGCTCGTATCGACGCAGAGATGAAAGACATCGAAGCAAAAGCAATGGCAGATATCGCGAATGCTTCCTCGCGAGTGGGCGATGAACTGCGTGCAGAAATCGTCCGACTGTCGGCAATTGCCACCGATCGTGTTGTGCGCAACGCTCTCGATGAGCGCACTCAGCAAAATCTGATCGAAGATTTCATCTCCAAGGTAGGTGCATAGCAATGAGCATTGATACCTACGTTGATTCCATCATGAACATTGCCGAAGCAGAGGGTGTTCAAGCGCGTGTCGAAGAGGAATTCTCAAGTGTCGTGCGCACGATCGATTCGAACAACGATCTTCGTTCGAAGTTGACGGATGAATTGATCCCTGCATCTGCTCGTCAACAAATCGTGGAGACCTTGTTGGAAGGTAAAGCTCACCGCTTGACCGCCCAATTCATCTCGCTTGTCATCGGAACTGGTCATGCTCGAGAACTTCGTGACATTGCAGATCGCATCAGTTCTCGAGTGGCAAAAGGCGCCGGTCGACAAGTGGCTGAAGTGCGTTCAGCCGTGGCGTTATCCGACGATCAACAACGCCGTTTGGCTGATGCATTGTCGAAGGCCACAGGTGCGCAAGTAAATCTCAAGGTGGTCGTTGACCCCACCGTCGTCGGAGGAATTGTTGCCACTGTCGGCGACAAAGTCATCGATGGCTCCGTCAAAAACAGACTCGACCAGCTGAAGAGCCGGTTCTAACAATCGCGAAAGAAAAAGGAAGACATGGCTGACATCACACTTTCCGCAAGTGACATCGCAGCAGCGATTACCGGGGGACTCTCTGGGTACTCGCAGTCGCTCGAAGCACGCACCGTAGGTCGCGTCGCTGAAGTCGGTGACGGTATTGCTCGCGTGTCGGGTTTGCCCGACTGCGCAGTAAACGAGTTGCTTGAATTTGAAGACGGCACAGTTGGACTGGCCCTCAACCTTGAAGAAGACCAAATTGGTGTTGTGGTTTTGGGTGATGCCGATGCAATCGAAGAAGGTCAACCTGTAAAAGCAACGGGACGAATTTTGTCGGTCCCTGTTGGCGATGCATTGCTTGGCCGTGTTGTCAACGCGTTGGGTCAGCCCATCGACGGCAAGGGTGACATCGTCGGCGGTATCGATCGCCGCGTGGAAATTCAGGCACCAGGAATCATGGGTCGCAAGCCTGTGCACGAGCCACTGCAGACTGGTATCAAGTCAATTGACGCAATGACACCAATTGGTCGCGGTCAGCGCGAATTGATCATTGGTGACCGCAAGACCGGAAAGACAACAGTTGCTGTTGACACCATCATCAACCAGCGCGGTCTTGGTGTGAAGTGCATCTATGTTGCAATTGGTCAGAAGGGTTCGACCGTTGCACAAACAGTGGAAACACTTCGTCAGTACGGCGCGTTGGAGTACACAGTTGTCGTTGCTGCTCCAGCATCAGAGCCTGCACCGTTCAAATACCTCGCTCCGTATTCAGGTTGTGCAATGGGCCAGCACTGGATGGAAAACGGTGAGCATGCTCTCATCGTGTACGACGACTTGTCGAAGCAAGCCGAGGCATACCGACAGATGTCGCTGTTGTTGCGTCGTCCACCAGGTCGCGAGGCCTACCCAGGAGACGTGTTCTATCTACACAGCCGTTTGTTGGAGCGCGCCGCAAAATTGAGTGACGAGCGTGGTGCAGGTTCACTCACCGCATTGCCCGTCATCGAGACCAAGGCAGGCGACGTGTCGGCATACATTCCGACCAACGTGATTTCGATCACCGACGGTCAGGTGTACTTGCAGGACAACTTGTTCAAATCTGGTGTGCGTCCCGCAGTTGACGTAGGTGTGTCGGTGTCGCGAGTAGGTGGCGCCGCCCAAACCAAGGCGATGAAGAGCGTGTCGGGTACTTTGAAGCTCGACCTCGCTCAGTTCCGTGAACTTGAAGCTTTCGCAACATTTGGATCCGAACTTGACGCTGTGTCGAAGGCACAGTTGGAGCGCGGATACCGCTTGGTGGAATTGTTGAAGCAGGGCCTGAACTCGCCGATGCCAGTTGAAGAACAAGTGGTGTCGATCTTTGCGGGCACAAAGGGTTATCTCGACTCGATTCCGGCATCCGATGTGCAGCGCTTTGAAGCAGAACTCTTGGAGTATTGCCGTGCCCGTCACGGCGCGATGCTCGCTGAGTTGCGCACCAATCCAAAAGCAGATGTTCCGTCTGACTTGGGCGACATTGTTGCGGCATTCAAATCTCAGTTCAAACCAACTGTTGCCAAAGGCGCAGGCGTAGATCCCACTGCAACCAGTGCAGAAGCACTTGGTGAAGCAGAAAGCAACAAGACCCTCGCAACGGAGTGATGTAAGTGGCTGGCGGACAAGAACGCATTTTGCGCGGACGTATTCGTTCCGTGCAAGCGACAAAGAAAATCACACGCGCAATGGAGCTCATCGCTGCATCACGCATCGTCAAGGCACAACAGCGTGTTACCGCTGCTGTGCCCTACAGCGAATTGATTACTGAAGTTGTGCGCGATCTTTCCGCAGCAGGTGCCGGCAGCGAGTCGCCGTTTCTCGCGGGTCGAGCTGACGTGAAAAAAGTGTGTTACGTCGTACTCACCGCAGATCGTGGATTGTGCGGCGGATACAACTCTGGCGTGATGCGAGCCACTGAGGGTGAAATCAAACAGGATGCGATGCAAGGTCGTGACCACCTGATTGTTCCCGTTGGTCGCAAAGCCGAAGGCTATTTCCGTTTCCGTGGCTACAACATGGCCCAATCGTTCACCGGCTTCACCGATAACCCCAGCTACGCAATTGCCAAGCAAATTGGTGAATACGTCACCGGCTTGTTTGTTGTTGGTGAAGTGGATCGCGTAGAACTCGTCTACACCCGTTTCGTGTCGGCAGGAAATCAAGAAGTCGTGCAGCGTCCACTAGTGCCTTTGGATACTCAAGTTGCCGAAGGCGGCGATGGAAAGAGCGCTGCGGGTCACGACTACGAATTTGAACCCAGCCCTGACCTGATTTTGGAAACATTGCTTCCGCGTTATGTCGAAGCACGTGTGTATGCAGCGCTTCTGAATGCCGCAGCATCTGAACATGCGTTCCGTCAACGCGCGATGAAGTCTGCAACTGACAACGCCGAAGAACTCATCAAGAACCTTTCACGAATTATGAACCGTGCCCGCCAAGATTCAATCACCACCGAAATTATGGAAATCGTCGGTGGTGCAGAAGCAATGGCATCGGGCAATTAAGAGCGACACAACAGGAGAAATCCCATGAGCATGACAGACACCAACAACCAAGGACGAGTAGTAGCAATTGCTGGTCCGGTTATTGACGTTGAGTTCCCCCGCGGCTACTTGCCAGAGTTGAACTCGGCGATCGAATTTGAAATTGAGACACAAGGTGAAAAGACCGTCGTGCTCGCCGAAGTTGCACAGCAACTCGGTGACAGCCGTGTGCGCGCCGTGTGCTTGAAGCCAACAGACGGTCTTCGCCGCGGAACTCTCGTGCGCGACACAGGTCATGGCATTCAAGTGCCAGTCGGTAACCGCACTCTCGGTCACGTATGGAACGTGTGGGGTGAAGTGCTCGACGGCAACAACGCAGATTTTGCAGACATCGAG
>JBEDHS010000095.1:0-7458 GCA_041173945.1 Actinomycetota bacterium | reverse complement strand
GGCCATTGCGATGGGTGAGTTCGGGGCACCGACCGCCGTGGTGATGCCGACCAGCGACACAGCCAGCAATGGGGCCATCCGGCGACGTGTACGTGAAAACAATGACATGGGCTAACTCCTTCAGTACGACTGAACAAGAGAAACATTACATTGTTTATTTACAGCGTTAGAAATTGCTGGTTGAATTGTTCGTCACAGTCCCAGCGAATCAAGAAGCCTTGTGAAACCGTCTAGATAAGCGGCCTCATTGGTCGCTTCCATCTGGGCCTTGGTGGCAACTCGTGCCTTGAAATCTGGGTGCCCCAGGCTCTTCAGTCGGCGCTGACGCACGGATAGATGGTCCTCGAAATCGCCCACCTCAAAAATGAGCCATCCGAACAGATACCCCTCGAGGATGAGATAGGCCTGCACCAAGTCGGAGCCTTCCAGTCCCCCTTCTTCCAGGATTGCTACCGCAGCCGCCGAAGACGAGGCCGATGCTGTCGCCATTCCTGTGGTAGATACCAGAGCAGCAGCAAGCCGAGGATGCGACTTGATTATCGCTCTGGTTCGACGAGCAAACCACATCAAACGCCCTCTCACACTGAGGTCATCGGGTGGTGGCCCAGCTGGCAGTTCCGACATCATCTGACCGATCAACTCGTCTACGAGCGCCGTTCTGTTTTCAAAGTAGTTGTGCACGGCGGTGTGAGAGACCCCCATCTCATCGCCCAACCGGCGGAACGAGAGTGCATCGAGTCCTTCGGCGTCAACAATGGCCATTGCCGCAGTCACGAAATCATCTTTGGAATGAGTGGACGGCCGTGCCATGGGCTATGACCCTAGTAAGTAGATAACGGCCCTGGATCACCCAACGACCATTTTCATATGCGACTAATGGCGTTTATTCGATGCGCAAACCGGAGATCGCACGAGCAATCACCAACTGCTGAATCTCTGAGGTGCCCTCGAAGATGGTGTGAATCGTTGCGTCGCGGTGCATGCGCTCCACGTGATATTCACGCGTATAGCCGTAGCCACCGAGAATCTGAATCGCTTCGTCAGTGGCTTTCCGTGACATGACGTCTGATGACTATCGCGACAAGACCAAGCAACATCAACACGATCGCAAGCGGTGCGGACGAAACAGCAGTGGACGCACCGGTTGAAGGCAAACCGTCACGGATCTTCACAACAGAATCATCCACGCCAGTCGTTGAATCACCGACAACAGCGGGAACCGCGGTCGACGTTGTGGTGGTGGTAGTTGCCGATGTCGTAGTGGTTGGTGCCGGTGACACGGTGTAGGTCAGTGTGGCCGCTCGCGTAACCACCTGCCCAGCACGCACCGCCTCAACCACATAGTCGACGACGGTGACACCTCCCGCAGTCCCGGTGAAGTCGATCTCGGATCCACTGCTCGACACCGTCCCGGAGTTGCCGCTTCGCACGGTGACCGATCGAACAGCGATGCCATCACCCTTGACAAACTCGGGATCCTCCATGTCGAGTGTCAATGTGTCCCCCTCCTGGATCGTGCGCGCTGCGTCACAAGCTTCAAATGTGGAAAAGGATATGCCGTCAAGAAAGTTACCTACTGCAGCGTATTGCGAACCCACACCATCCGACTCGAACTGGAACCTAAGAATGCCGGTGGCCAATGCCGTGTATGCGCCCTGATATTTCGTCCAACCGTCATCAAGGGTGGTTTCGATGGTCGACACACTCGTGCCGGTGACCGCATAGGTGGGGCTACCCGAATACACGTCGGCATTAGTCGGTGCGAATCTCGTGATCGATGTCTGCTCGACCAACGATCCAATGGGACCGATCTTCACCTTCATCTTGTCGGGGCTAAGTTGTCCAGCTGAATCGTTCCTAAACGTACGTCCACGGTGCAGCAATTCCCAGTAGTAAGTTTCGCCAGCGGTAACCGAAACGTCCTGGTACAGAGCCGAAGCCTGGTAGGCGTTGAGTTCTGCCCAATACAAACCATCCCCTGGTTGGGGTCCTTTTTCATTGATGTACGAGCCATAGGAAACAGTTCCGTTACTTCCCGTGCCATCGTGTGCGTATCCTGGTACCTGTCGCTGTATCTCGATGATGTTGTCGCTAGCCGTGGTCTGCCACCCAACGATGCGGTCCGCTGAGACCGAGTCGACGACCATCAAAAACATTTCGGGCGGATTTCCACCATTGAAGTCACGCCATTCCCTCTCGTCAGCATTGAGGATGTCCGAGCCACTCATCGGTAGTTCCGGAAGTATCTCGAAACTGCCGTTGATCAACGATGGGGTGTCGGCACCACAAAGCGCTGTGGCGTGAACCACCTTCGGTGCAGGATCCGAGAGCAGCAACACCGTGGTTGCTAATGCGACGCATGCCACTACAACAAACCGACCGAAGAACAACAGACCAATACGTGGACGAGCAACAGACATACCCGTATGGTAGTGGTCAGATAGGTCTTATCTGAGTCAGATACGAATTATCTGATACATCGTCTACGTTGCCGATCCTGCCCGAAACGGACCGAGATATGGAAGGTCATGCAGACCGGAGGTGAAGCAAGCGACAAACATTAAACCTTGATGGGTTTGCTGGAGCACGTCACGCGGCGCGCGGAATGCTACGAATTCAGCGACACTTTCGGCGATTCTGGCGAGTTCAAGATTCACTCTCCGCATTTGTTCGTGCTCCGGTCGAACAATGCCACGCACGAACCGTGCACGGGCGGTACCTGTGGTGTCCCTGCCACTGCGATCAACGAATGACTCCCACACTTCGAGTGGTGACATCACCAATTCGACCGCGGCGCTCGCAACGAGTGCTGCCTTCGTTGAACCACTCGGAAGAACTGCCCCGGGGGTCAATCCTGCTCGTCGAGCGATGCGGGACACTGTCGCTCGACGATATCCGTACTGACCGAGCACCTCGATTACATGTTGGCTAATCGAATCGCCCAATTCTGACACCGTCGGACGAAGGAACTCAATCCCAGCATGGTCCTCCTCGGTGAACTCCTCCGCTGGCGAAGTCCAGAAGCTTTGGAGTACGACTCGCCCAGGTTTGTCGACATCCGGCATGGACGTGAGCCGGCACCTGGCCATCGCCCGACCACAGAAATAACTGAGGACCAGAGTGGCGCACGCAGATTCATGTCTTGTCTGTCCTTTTGACCAGATGATTTGGTCAAGGCCATCCCGCAGCGATTGTCCCACTACCTCATCGAGTTCATCGTTGAAAAATGATGCGATAGCAAGTTCTACGGCCGGCGACGCCGTCACCGCCCAGCGGTCGAACCGGATTATCTCCTCATCAAAAACCGCCGCATCGCCGCATCGACTGGCATTCACGATGTCGGCGATATGGGAAAAGAAATCAAGTCCAATTGACCGAGTCCACGCTTGGTTCGCGAGTTCGGAGATGCTTTCTGCTCGAGAGTAGACGGCGCCAACGCTCAAGCCCGCCTCTCGTGCGACACCTGCGGCAGTCACCGCATCCCAACCACCACGGCTGACCAATCGCTCCAATGCGCCAAGAACACGGTCATCGGTGTGACGTACCGACTGGGCGCGGGAACGACGTGTTTTCGTTGATTGAGTCTCCGAAGAAGTCACATCTTCAGGGTAGGCCTTATTCGATGCGCAGACCAGATATCGCGCGAGCAATCACCAACTGCTGAATCTCTGAGGTGCCCTCGAAGATGGTGTGAATCTACGCTTTAGAGCGCTGCATTGCGCAGCGACAGTAATTGATCGTCAAGGTGACGACCCCTAGCGAAACCACGTTCCTGAATTTGGGTGACTGCCTCGGATGCCAGATTCCATTCGACTTCAGTTGCAACCGAAGCAAGATTTCGCAGATCTGCAGCATCTGTTTCTCGACCAGGTGCCACTGATAGCAACTTCAATGCGATGAGGTGCCCCGTGCGCGCTACTGGAAGCCGCACTCCTTGCACTATCTCGAGTGATTCAGCATTCGTGACAACTTCAGTTTCGATGCCCGATGATGCAATCAAAAGATCAATGCTCAGCCCGTCCACGGTTATGAGACGCGCCATGACTAGTCGCCCCACGGCCTCTTGTTCAACAAGTGCAGCCGTTTGTAAACCATGTGAGGCAAGTGCGCGAATCAACTCTTCAGCATGTTTGTCGGTGTCGACAACGATGGCAATATCAACGTCTCGTGTAAATCTTGGATCACATCGAGCAGATACAGCAAGACCTCCGACAATGCAGCCTTTGACATTCTCTTGATGAAGAGCCGACAACACCCGCGAGGCCGCTCTAATGAGGCTCATGTATGTCGCACCCGACCTGGCGCATCCATTGGGCGATTTGCGATCCAGTCTCGGAGCAACTCTTCCACTAGTTCATCACTAATTTCAGGGTGTTCACGACGAATTTGTGCACGCTTCAATGCAAGACCTTCGAGGTACATCTCATCAATGATTGCAAGCGAGTCGTGCACGCTCTCATTCTACCCGTTGTCCGACGGGGCAATACCCGCGTCATAGAACGATTATTCGATACGCAGGCCGGAGATTGCGCGAGCGATCACCAACTGCTGAATCTCGGAAGTGCCCTCGAAGATGGTGTGAATCTTGGCGTCACGGTGCATGCGCTCCACGTGGTACTCACGTGTGTAGCCGTAGCCACCGAGAATCTGAATTGCTTCTTCGGTCACGCGCACTGCAGTTTCCGATGCGTAGTACTTCGACATTGAACCTTCGGCATTGGTGTAACCACCATTGCGACCCAACCACGACGCACGCCAAATCAATAAACGTGCTGCATCAATTTGGGTAATCATGTTGGCCAACTTGAACGCAATTGCCTGGTTCATGATGATGGGCTTGCCGAACGCTGTGCGCTCTTTCGCATAATCAAGTGCGATTTCATAAGCAGCACGTGCGATACCGAGTGCTTGCGCACCCACTGCAGGGCGAGTTGACTCGAAGGTCTTCATCGCAGGTTGCGCTTCGCCGGTACGACCCATGTCGCGAGCGCGTGCGAGTTTTGCATCCAACTTTTCTTTGCCACCCAACAAACAATGTCCAGGTACGCGCACATCATCCAACACCACTTCTGCTGTGTGTGATGCCTTGATGCCGTGCTTCAAATACTTCTGGCCTTGGCTACAGCCTTTTGTGTTTGGCGGAATGATGAACGACGCTTGTCCGCGACCTTTCAATTCGGGATCAACAGCCGCGACAACAACGTGCACGTTGGCAATTCCACCGTTGGTGATCCATGCCTTTGTTCCGTTGATGACCCATTCGTCTTTTGCTTCGTCATAGACAGCGCGTGTGCGAAGTGACGACACGTCGGAACCGGCGTCTGGTTCAGACACGCAGAACGCACCAAGCTTCACATCATTTGCATCGCCGTAACACTGTGGAACCCACTCCATCACTTGTTCTGGTGTGCCGTTACCAGCAATACCTGCAGCAGCAAGACCAGATCCCATGATTGCCATTCCAATTCCAGCATCGCCCCAGAACAACTCTTCGATTGTGACGGGCATTGTCAAACCGCTTGGGTCTGACATGTTGTTCATTAAGAACTCCCAGCCGTACATTCCGATCTTTGCGGCCTCTTGAACAATTGGCCATGGGAACTCTTCGCGTTCATCCCATTCAATTGCGTTGGGTCGAATGACATCTTTTGCGAACTGGTGAACCCAGTCCTTGATCTGCAATTGGTCATCATTTAAGTGGAGGGAAAATTCAGCCATGGCTCAAAGTTACTGTGGGGTAACCCCCGTCGCACAAAATGAACCAGATTCAGTCGGTCACAGTTGCCGTGCGCGCGGGCGACGTCACCGGCCACACCGCAACCAACGCCACGAAGAACAGCAGGCCTCCGATGAGGTACGGGGTGCCTGCGTTCACCCCGTCGAACAAAAGTCCTGCCGTAATCGGGCCTGCAATGCGAGCGAATGCCCCGACGCTTTGTTGATACCCAAGTGCTTCTCCGCGTCGATCTGGAGGGGCTGCTTCGGCGACCAATGCAGTTGTTGATGGTGAAGCGATGCCTTGACCAACTGCAAGCAAGAACAGCGCGACAAACAACACCGACCACACGGTGCTCGCAGCTAACACCAACAAACCAATACCGACACACACCAAGCCAACACGCAACATGTTGCGCGAACCCCATGTCACGGTTAATCGACCAATGAGTAGTCCTTGTACTCCCACCAAAATCACACCAACAAAAAGAAACACCAATGCCGCAGAGCCTTCGGTTAAATCAAAACGTTCGCGGCCGAACAAAGAAAATGTTGCTTCGAAACCAGAGAATGCGAGAGTTGCGATGAACGACGCAACTGCGAATCGCACAAGCACAGGCGAACGCGCTTCTTTTGACTGTGTCTGTGCAGCGACCGGCGCAGGAGAAGATTTTGTTTCGGGTAGACGAATGTATGCAGCAACCGCATTGATTGCTGCCAATGTTCCTGCCAGATAAAACGGTACGTGTGGTCCCCCAAGAGCAGCTAAACCACCAAGTGCTGGACCAAGAACAAAACCAAGACCAAATGCAGCACCCAACATTCCCAACAAGCGTGCACGTTGTTCAGGTGGTGCGATGTCGGTAATCGCGCCTTGAGCCACTGCAACGCTTGCACCTGATGCACCGTCAATAAATCGTCCGACGAACAACACCCACAAAGCACCTGCTGCACCAGTAATAAAACTTCCAACTGCAGAGCCGACAAGAGAAATCACGATGACAGGTTTTCGCCCGATGCGATCAGACAGTCGGCCCAACACTGGCGAAAAAATCATTTGCGCCACCGAAAATGATGCGAACAACAAACCAACTTCGAGTCCACCCGCGCCAAAACGTTCGGCGTAGCGACCAAGAATTGGCACGACCATGCCAAAGCCAACAAGGTCGAGGGCGACAGTTGTCCATATTGTCCAAAATCCAGCCGGTGTGGGCTGTCGCTGTTTTTTAGCCACGTCGAACGCGCGTCCCCTCTTTGGAGGTTTCTACGACGTACCCCAACGATTGCAACTCATCTCGAATTGCATCTGCTGTCGCAAAATCTTTTGCCGCGCGAGCCGTATCTATGGCGACTGCTTTTGCTGCAATGTCGGCGTCAATGTCATCACCCGATGTCAGCTCAATACCCACCGCGCGTGTCATCTCAAGAACAGCTGCGCGAAGTGTTGCTGCTGTGTCGGTATCACCTGCATCAAATGCACTGTTCGCACGACGAACAGAATCGAACACCAACGCCATCGCGACGGGAGTATCAAGGTCGTTGTCCATCGCTGCACAAAAACGTGTAATCACATCGGCATCGGCAGTCGCATCGGGAAGATCTGATGTGCGTGCGGCAAAAGAATCCAATCCCGCAAGAGCACTGACGGATGCATCAATGTTGTCTTGCCCAACACGAATTGGCGAACGGTAATGAGTCTGCAGCAACAACATGCGATACGCGCGCGGGTCGTATGTGTCGAGA
>JBEDHS010000094.1:0-3656 GCA_041173945.1 Actinomycetota bacterium | reverse complement strand
ATGATGCACGACCTCAACCAAGAGTCCTACATCGTCCCCCGTCCACACCCTCAACTCGTCACTCGTCGCGTGTTAATTATGGAGCGGTTGCATGGTTTCAATTTCGACGATGTCGAAGGAATGAAATCGGCAGGAATCGACACTGAAGCAGTTGTACGTGCAGGGATGATTGCTTTCATGGAAGGTGCGCTCGTGCATGGCGTGTTCCATGGAGATCTACACGGCGGAAACCTCTTCGTCATGAATGATGGACGCACGGCGTTGCTTGACTTTGGAATTGTCGGGCGACTCAGTCAAAAACGTCGTATGGCATTCATGCGTTTGATGTTGGGAGCCACCACCAACGACTTGCGCGGACAAGTGGCGGCTCTACGCGACCTCGGTGCACTGCCGAAAGACACCGATATCGATGCAGTCATTGTCGACCTGAAACTTGATCAACCTGTCGACCCCACCACATTGAACGGCGAAGAACTTGTTCAAGAAGTGCAGCGCATTGTGAAGTCGCTGTTGGCCTATGGTGCCAAGCTTCCCAAAGAGCTGATGTTGTACGTGAAGAACATGGTGTTTCTAGACGGAGCAATCGCACGTCTTGCGCCTGATCTCGACATCATCGCTGAACTCACCAACATCACGATGATCTTCACGCAACGTCATGGCGAGCGCATCTTCAAAGAACTCGGCATCGACCAGAGCACCTTCCAGATCGATTTGGGAAGCGTCAAAGCAAGTCTGGGCGTGGATGAGACCACAGACTCTTTGACGTATCGCGAGCTTCAACAGCGCCGAGAACTGATCCAGAAGCGAATGAAAGAACACCTCGTCAAGTAAATTTTTTGCCTCGTCGCCGCATCGGCGAGAATACTGAGCGTGAGATTACTTGTTGCTCGATGCACCGTGGATTACGTCGGTCGATTGAGCACGCGCCTACCAGAGGCCACACGTCTCATCATGGTGAAGGCCGACGGATGTGTTGCTATTCATTCCGATGGTGGCGCCTACAAGCCGCTGAATTGGATGAACTCCCCCAACGAAATTCAGGAGGCAGCTGAGTGTTGGGTCGTGCGCAATCCCAAAGGCGAAACGATGACAATCACCTTTCACGAGATCTTTTATGAATCACACCATGAGTTAGGTGTGGACCCTGGCTTGGAAAAAGATGGAGTCGAAAAACAACTGCAAGAACTTCTCGCTGCGAGCCCCGAAGTAATGGAACCTGGTCTCACGTTGATTCGCCGCGAGCACTACACAGCACTTGGACCTGTCGATCTATTATGCAAGGACACACACGGCAACACCGTTGTGATCGAAGTAAAGCGACGCGGAGAAATAGATGGTGTCGAACAGTTGACCCGCTATCTCACAGACCTCGCCCAAGATCCCACCTTGGGAACTCTGCGCGGCATGTTTGTGGCGCAAAGCATCAAGCCACAAGCACGCACACTTGCAGAGTCTCGTGGGATTGTCTGTGTCGAGGTGGACTACGAGGCCCTGCGCGGCAACAAAGTCGACGAGTGGACCTTGTTCAACGACATGTCAGAGCCGTGACGGCCACAACGATTTAGCTGTAGCGCAAGAGTCCCTGGTCAATCACTTTGCGATCGCCAACGTATGTCTCAAACAACGCTTCACCAGCGCCCGCATCCCACATCTTGATGGTGAGTGCATCGCCAGGAAACACCGGAGATGCGAAACGACCTTCGATGTGCTTGAAGCGATTCGCATCGCCCCCGCAATAGGTGTTCAACAATGCACGACCCGTGAATCCGTAGGTGCACAATCCGTGAAGGATGGGGCGCGGGAACACGCCGGCTGCAACAGCGGGGTGATTGGGGTCTGAGTGCAACGGGTTACGGTCACCATTTAATCGATACAACAAGGCTTGGTCGGGTGAAGTTTGGAATGTGAGTTCGTGGTCGGCAGCGCGAGCAGGTGGTTCATTGACTGCACCACTTGGACCGCGTTCACCGCCAAATCCGCCTGCATCTCGAATAAAGACCGATGAACGTGTGGAGTACAACGGCTTACCAGCGGCATCGGTGGCCTCTGCCTCGGTGACGATGACAGCAGCTTTCACTTTGTCGTACATTGCCACGACCTTGCTTTGCACTGTTGCCATTCCTTCAACCGGAAGCGGCTGATGCAATGTGATGGCCTGTGATGCGTGAACAAGGTTTGCAAAATTGAATTCACCAACATTGCGCATTGGGTTAGATGCTGCTGTTGCCTGGCCAGAACCAAGAACCACTGGCATTGTCGGCAATGCCTTTTGTGTAACCCCCGTTGAGTTCTCGGTGACATATTCCAACTGATCAGAACCGACATTGAGACTGACTGCATACAACAGCGAGTCTTTTGATGTCCATGAAATTTGATATGGCTCGCCTACCGAACCAACTGCTGCGGGATTGAGTGCCATATGTTGACCTACTTCTTGCCGATTGTGTTTTGCGGATAGCTACCGTCACGTCCGTCCATGCCGGCATTGGGGCGGGCGGTCTTCAACATTTCTGTCACTGCCGCACCGATCTTGGTGGGATCGTCGATGGGAGCAACGCTTGGTCCGCGATGCCAGCCTTCTGCGATTGCCAAAGTCTGACCACTTGCCTCAAAGACGCGACCAGTGACGTCAGCTGCTTCGCTTGAGGCGAGCCATGTGACGATTGGTGCAATCCAACGAGGTGAACGCATCTCACGCTCTTCGTCGGTTTCAGGGGCATTGCCCAAACCTTCAGTCATTCGTGTCAACGCAACGGGCGCGACGGCATTGACTGTCACACCGAAACGTGCAAGTTCAAGTGCAGCAATCACTGTGAACGATGCGATGCCTGCTTTTGCTGCGCCGTAGTTGGTCTGGCCAATGTTTCCGTAGATACCTGACACCGATGTGGTGTTAATGATGCGGCCGTATACCTCTTTGCCAGCCTTCGCTTGCTCGCGCCAATAGGCAGCTGCCCAGCGGCTTGGCCCGAATGTGCCCTTCAAGTGCACCTTGATGACCGCGTCCCATTCCTCTTCGGTCATGTTTGTCAACATGCGGTCGCGCAAAATACCGGCGTTGTTCACCACGATGTTGATGTCACCAAAGGTTTCCACTGCAGTATTGATTAAACGCTGTGCGCCTTCCCATGATGAGATGTCGTCACCATTGGCAACTGCCTCGCCGCCCATGGCTTTGATTTCATCGACAACGGACTGAGCCGGGCTCACATCGCCGCCGCTTCCGTCGACGTTGCCGCCGAGGTCGTTGACCACAACCTTGGCGCCTTGGCTCGCCAGACTTAATGCGTGCTCTCGTCCGATTCCTCGACCAGCACCGGTTACTACTGCTACACGACCTTCACACAACTTTGCCACGATGGCACTCCTGTTCTTCATGGGGATCACACCTGATTGGTGTGCGACTCCGATACTACGAACTGGTGTCACAGCCCAACTAACCCGAGCCACCCCTAGCCTCATTTCCGTGTCCAAGAAGGTTCTCGTTGTCGGTGCTGGCCCTGCGGGTACTGCGTGTGCAATCACGCTGCACCGCTTGGGTCACCAGGTCACCATTGTCGACAAGGCAACGTTTCCTCGCGACAAGTGCTGCGGTGATGGCCTGACCACCAATGCCCTCCGTGTGTTGGAACATCTCGGGTTCACACCCGATCTTG
>JBEDHS010000093.1:0-3557 GCA_041173945.1 Actinomycetota bacterium | reverse complement strand
GGTCTTAACTGTCGCAACAGGCGAGGTTTTAGCCTGCGATATTGGGGAAAACCGCCAAATTCGTCGCAGTAAACAAAGGCTCACCCTCCACATTCTGGGGTAACTTTGCAGGGGCGTTTATTCGCCCTGACGAGACTGAGACGAGAAGGAGAACCGAATGCCCCCGAAGCTTCGCGGAAAATGGGCGTTGGGGATCACCCCTCGGAATTTCACCTGGGTCATCAAAGACAAGCTCGCCATCTGCGAGCGCCCCGGCGGCTACGGCGAGAATCACCGACGAGTCCGACGCCAAGAAGAAATCATCTGGCTGCGCGAGAACCGTTTCGATTTGGTCATCTCGATAATTGCTGCGCCCCACAACCTTCATGCTTACGAAGAGCTGAACATGCCCTATCGCCATCGCCCCTTTGGCGGAGTCGACGATGCGGGCCTCTTCTTGCGTTCGTTTTATAAGGAACTCCATACTCTTTTGTCGAAGGACATGAAACTGGTCATTCACGCAGAAGAAGTGGGCGACCGCATTCTCGGAATTATCGGTGGATACATCCGCTGGAGCGGCATGGTCGATGACCCATCACAAGCCATCATCATCACCGAGCGCATTGGTGGACGCCAATTAGATACGTGGGCACGCGAACTGATTCTGGGTGTTCACGAACTGCGTTAACTCGATGCAGATACTCGCTGACATACAAGGTTCCCGATGAAGGGACGTCGCGTTCTCATCACCGGCATGGGAGGCGAATTAGGTTCGCTTGTCGCCTCGATGGTGGAGCGATCTTCGTGGGCCGGAGAAGTTGCTGGGTTCGATGTTGATCCGCCTCGACGACATCTCTCGCGTGCGCACTTTCACCGTGTCGATGCGAGTGAACACGATCGCATCGCATCGTTGGTCACCGACTTCAACCCTCACGTGTTATTACACGTTGGCGTGTGGGAACCACATGCCCGACTTGCCACCGATGAAGCAGAAACCTGCACACGACGTGTAGCAAAAGCAGTGTTCGATGCAGCACACCAATGTGAATCACTCGAGACCGCAGTTGTTCGCAGTGGTGTCGAGATTTACGGTTCGAATTCTTATTCACCGTCCATCGCAGTTGAAACAACACCCACTGCACCAAACACCACTTACGGCCGCATGTGTCAAAACATTGAAGAACAAGCGACCGATCTGCGCACGGCGCGTGGAGTGAATGTCTGCACGTTGCGACTTGCTCCTGTTCTTGGTGCACACGTGCCAAGCCCGTTGGGTCGGTTAATGCGTTTGCCTGCGATTCCCTATTACGGATTAGGCAACCCCGTCTTTAGCGTTGTTGAAGACCACGATGCCGCAACTGCATTCGTGCAAGCAGCCGAACGCGATGCTGATGGAGTTGTCAATATCGTTGCGAACGGTGCCATTTCCATGTTGCGCGCAACAATGGTGGGTCGTCGAATTCCCTTACCATCGTTTGGCCCTGGCTGGTGGTTAGCACGCAATGCATCAACAATTGCGGGTGCGCCCATGCCCGATCATGTCGCCGATCTCATCCAGCACGGTCGACTTGTTGCATCCAACGAAGCTGCGCACCTGCTTCGTTTTGCACCGCGACATTCGACAACAGAAGTTGTGAAGCATCTCTATGAATGGCCGAGCGTGGAACGTATCCCTGCTCGCCAACAGGTGGCATAAGTGCCATACGCAATCGCCAACGATGGTATTCGACTTCATTATGAAGTCACCGGGTTAACCAAACGTGCTCCGGTGTTGTTGGTACAAGGTTTAGGTGCGGAGAAAAATTCGTGGAACTTGCAACGTGCCGCATTGGCACTTCGCCATCACACCATCGCACTCGATAATCGCGGTGCGGGACGAAGCGATAAGCCAACAGGAAGTTACACGTTGGAACAAATGGCCGATGATGCTGTCGCGGTTCTCGATCATGCAGGTGTCGAATCTGCCCACATTGTTGGTCTCTCGATGGGTGGCGCGATTAGCCAGATTATTGCGTTGAAATACCCGCAGCGTGTGCGCTCACTCACGCTTGTTGCAACCGCGTGTCGTAATCATCAATGGCGAGAGGACCTTCTTGCATCGTGGGCAAAAGTTGCCGAAGAAGAAGGAATGACATCGCTTGGCAAAGAAGCGGCCCGGTGGATGATTGGCCCGCGGTCCTTTCGGCGCGTATTGCCTGCGTTGGGCTGGCTTGGACCACTGCAGTTATTCAACCCAGCGGGTGCATTTGTCTCACAAGTAAAGGCCATCCTCACCACCGACGATCGCGACCTGCATGCCGACCTAGCAAACATCACGTGTCCAACGATGGTGGTAGTTGGCAACCAAGACATCCTCACTCCGCGTGGCGATGCAGAAGAAATCGCCTCCCTCATTCCCACTGCAGAATTGGTGATTATCAGTGGCGGTGCACATGGTCTCCACATTGAACATGCGACAACGTTTAACCGCGTGTTGAAGGAATTTCTAACACGTGCCGAACGTGCATACACTCCCACGATGAATTCTGCTCAGGTCGCTCTGTAATGCGCGTTGTCATCGTTGGCGCAGGTTTATCTGGGCTGATGGCAGCACAAGAGCTTGTTCAACACGGCCACGATGTCGTTGTATTCGACAAAGGTCGCGGTGTGGGCGGGCGACTCGCGACGCGTCGCATCGACGACGCAACACTTGACCACGGTGCACAATTTTTCACCGTACGTTCCGATGAATTCGCATCGCACGTTGCTACATGGATAGACGAAGGAATCGTGCACGAATGGTGTCGCGGGTTTTCTAGCGACGACGGTCATCCGCGATATGTCGGCACGCGCGGTATGTCATCGATAGCGAAATACCTAGCGCGTAACTTGGACGTGCGGTTGAACGCACTTGTTTTTTCGTTGACACAACGCGGAGAGTTCTTCGATGTCACGCTCGATGATGGATCAGTCCACGAATGTGAAGCGGTGATTCTGACTGCACCCATTCCACAATCGTTTTCGTTGATGTTTTCAGCAGACATCGAGATGCCACAAGAATTGCGTTCAATTGATTACGACCGCACGCTTGGGCTTCTTGCAGTTCTTGATTCCACTACGCACAACGTGCCCACACCTGGTGGCATGCAATTTCCCGACGACGTGTTTTCATTCATTGGCGACAACACCGCCAAAGGAGTCAGCCAAGCACCCGCTCTCACATTCCATGCGAATCCGCAATGGAGCCTCACTTATTTCGAACGCGAGTTAGACGAGATACATGCATTGTTAATTGAGGCAGCGCAGCCATGGTTGGGTTCAGCGCGCATTGTGGAGAGCCAACCCAAGAAATGGCGTTTTGCCACTCCACAAACATCGTGGCCTGAACCGTGTTGGAGTACCGCCAATGGTCGACTAGTTCTTGCTGGCGATGCATTTGCGGGGCCAAAGATGGAAGGTGCTGCCCTCAGCGGACTTTCCGCCGCGCGTGCACTAAAGAATTAAGACACCGTGAAGATTAAGACACCGTGGCGAGTAAAGCTGCAGTGGCTTCTCGCATTGCATCGGTGGTCACACCTTGTGGCAATGCATCACATGCA
>JBEDHS010000092.1:0-8648 GCA_041173945.1 Actinomycetota bacterium | reverse complement strand
CGTGGACCGCGTCGTGATGATGATCGTGCACCTCGTGGTCGTGGGCCGCGTCGCGATGATGACCGTCCGTCGCGTGGACCGCGTCGTGATGATGACCGTCCGTCGCGTGGACCGCGTCGCGATGACGATCGTGCACCACGCCGTCGTTTTGAACGTGATGATGATCGCTTGTCACGTGGTCCGCGTCGCGATGATGATCGCGCACCTCGTGGTCGCTTTGAACGCGATGACGACCGTCCGTCGCGTGGACGATTTAACCGTGAAGATGATCGTGCACCTCGTGGTCGTGGGCCGCGTTCATTCGACCGTGAGGACAACCGCACAGCCGCACAGCGTCGTTCTGACGAAGTAAGTGCGCGTACAGGTGGTCGACGCACCACAGGGGAGATGTCCAATCCGCCCGTGCGTTCCAAAGAAGTGTGGGTTGACGAAGGTTCGACCCGCCCAACGCGTCGCCCAACCGGTGTGCGTGCGCGCGCGACGGGTCGTGCTCAAAAGGGTGGTCGAAAAGAAGTCCGTGCGATGGATTCGGTGGTGGAAGAATTCGAAAGAGCTCTTGGCAGTAAAGCTGCTTCACGTGGCATCAAGCGTTATGAAGCAGCGTTACAAGCATTCGAAGCACATCGCTACGACGACGCGCGAAAAATATTGAGCCCAATGTCAAAAGAGTATGCAGACGTCTCTGCTGTTCGCGAGATGTTTGGTCTGTGTCTCTATCGAGGTGGACAGTGGAAGCGTGCACTGGCTGAATTGGAAGTCGCAATTCGACTCAATCCAGATTGGATTTTCAATCACGCGGTTATTGCTGACTGTCATCGTGCACTTGGTAATCATCAGATGGTCGAGCAGTATTGGCGAGAGCTTGCTGATGCATCACCCCATCCCGAATTGTTGGCTGAAGGGCGCATAGTGATGGCTGGCTCGTTGGCCGATAGGGGCCTGTTGGTAGAAGCGCTTGCTCTGATGGACAAAGCAGCGGGCGATATGAAGCGCCCGTCGGAGTATCACCTCCGTCAATGGTTTGTGATTGCCGACTTGTATGACCGTCAGGGAAATGTCATCAAAGCTCGACAGTATTTTGAAAGAATTGCAATGCACGACCCCCAATTTGTGGATGTGGCAGAACGCCTTTCCACTTTGGGTGCATGACTAGCCTTGCAGTACACCGAAGGGACATCATCACATGAACAATGAACAGCTCGTCAGAATGCGTGACGGTAAGGGATTTATTGCTGCTCTCGACCAAAGCGGTGGCAGCACTCCCAAGGCATTGAAGTTGTACGGCATTGAAGAGTCTGAGTACTCAGGCGATGAGCAGATGTTCGACCTGATTCATCAGATGCGCACTCGCATGATGACGAGCCCTGCATTCACCGGGGACAGAGTGTTAGGTGCGATTTTGTTTGAAGGAACAATGGACCGCAATGTTGAAGGCATGGGGTCTGCTGAATATCTGTGGTCACAGAAAAAGGTGATTCCATTTTTGAAAGTCGACAAAGGTTTGGCTGATGAGGCAAACGGCGTGCAAGTGATGAAGCCGATGCCTGATCTTGATGCATTGCTTTCACGAGCGGTGGACAAAGGAATCTTTGGTACCAAGATGCGTTCAGTCATCAAAGAAGCAAACAAGGGTGGTATCGCCGAAGTTGTGCGTCAACAGTTTGAAGTGGGACGCCAAATATTGGCTGCTGGACTCGTTCCCATCATCGAGCCAGAAGTTGATATTCATTCGTCAACGAAGAGCGAAGCAGAAGTGTTATTGAAGGCAGCAATTCTCGAAGAGTTGTCCGCGCAGACTCCAGATAAGCCGGTCATGTTGAAATTGACATTGCCAAATATCGACAACTTCTACGCTGAACTTGTTGATCATCCTGCCGTCTTGAAGGTCGTTGCGTTGTCTGGTGGTTACAGCCGACAAGATGCGAATGCGAAGTTGTCTCGTAATCGAGGAGTGATTGCCAGTTTCTCTCGTGCTCTCACAGAAGGCCTTTCAGCGAAACAAAGCGACGTGGAATTCAACGCGATGCTTGACGCAACAATCGAAGAGATCTATCAAGCATCAATCAGTTAGAAGCACTGACTCTCGCGAGCAAGAGGTGTTTAACTCTCTAGCGGTCGCACCACCATGCCGGTGCGAAGCTTGGGAGTAAAGAAAGTTGACTTTGGCGGCATCAGTTCGCCCGTGTGTGCCGTGCGACGAATTTCGTCAAGTGAGACCGGGCGTATCAGTATTGCTGACTGACACGTTCCGCTGGCGAGTTTGGCAAGGACTTCTTTCACTCCATGTTGATACGCGACGTTATGTGTGAGTCCTTTTAGTGCGAACTCAAGTCGCGCACTGTCAAGTGCTCTTACCGATGAGAGTGCATCTTCTTTGGGTGCCATATACATACCCATTCCATTGCGATCGACGAGGCATAGGCAGCCCTTCTCGTCCATCTCGGCAATCGTGTGTGTGCTGACCGCTCCAGCTTCTGAAAATTCGTAGTACTCAGACAATTCCTTGGTCAAGGTTGTGGCGTCGATGTCATACAAACGATGAATTGCAGCAACACTGAGCTGTTCTTGGATCAACTCGCCCACATAGGTCATCGTCAACTCGGCGCCCTGTGGTCCGCCGGCGGCCCGTGCTTCATCGCGATATGTGCGACTGATGGCGTAGCGATGATGTCCATCGGCGATAAGGACTGGCTGCGACGACACTTTTTCGCTGATCTTTTGTATGCGCTCGGAATCGGTGACACGTTCGATGACGTGTCGAACGCCGTCTTCATCCACACAGCTCGCTACAACATCTCCCTCGGGCATCAGCAGTTCCGTCAAGCCTTCACTGAGTGATAATCCCCACACGGGACTGAGGTTGGCGCGAGTTGCTCGGGTCAAATCCAATCGATCTGTTTTTGCTTTGGGAGTGGTGCGTTCGTGTGGCAGCACGCCACCTGCTCCTTCGTCGACAACTTCAAGTGCTCCAATGACTCCGACTGTTGTGCGAGTGCGTCCCGCATCATCGGTGAAGGTCATGCGATACAGAGAAAACGTCGGGGAGTTGTCTTTGTGCATCACACCATCGGTGATCCACGTGTGAAGGACGCTGGCTGCGGCGTCATATCGCCCTGGACCATCAGACTCGATGGGGTAGTCCACGTGGACGATGTTGTGGTCAGATTGTCTGGCATAGACGCCTCGCACATCTTCATCGAAGACGTCATATGGTGGGGAAGTGAACACGCCAATATCTGTGTCGTGTGTTGGCTGATAGCGAAGAGCGGAGAAGGGTTCGAATCGAGGCACGTCCTCAAGGGTGGCAGGATTGTAGGCAATGAGCAAAACCGCACAACTAAAAACAGTCCTGTGTGACCTCGACGGGGTGATCTGGCTCGCTCATGAGCCCATCGACGGCTCCGTGGAGGCGATTTCACGACTGGTCGACGCAGGGATTGATGTGCTGTTTGTGACCAACAATTCCTTTTCCACCCAGAGCCAACAACGTGACGCCTTGGCAAAAATTGGAATTCCCACGAACGGCAATGTGCTCACATCAGCGATGGCGGCGGCGTCATGTATTTCTGCTGGTGAGAGAGTGATGGTGTGTGGCGGTGAAGGCTTGATTGAGGAGGTGACCAGGGTCGAAGCAGATGTTGTGGTGCCGTATCGTCAACGGCATCAGTCGGGACCGTTCGATGCAGTCGTGGTTGGATTTCATCGGGAATTCGATTTCGACGTGCTGTCTGAAGCGTTGACAGCAGTACGGAACGGGGCGCGACTTGTTGGTTCAAACAGTGATCCGACGTATCCAACGCCAACTGGTCCCATTCCTGGTGGAGGGTCAATTTTGGCTGCGATTGAACACGCAACTGGGGTGAAGGCACTCGTGACGGGAAAGCCGCATCGGACGATGGCGGATTTTGTACACAGCGTGACTCCTGGGGTTGATGTGTCAGAGATGATGATGGTGGGAGACGTGGTCTCCACCGACGGCGCATTTGCGCGCACCATCGGATGCCCATTCGGATTGGTGATGAGCGGGATGACAACCAGCGAACATGGTTCCGGAGCTGACTACGTCGGAAAAAATTTGGCTGATCTAGTTGATCAAATCCTGAGATAGCTGCACATAAGTCTGAAGAGGTTTACTCACCTCTCCAGTACGATTCGAGTGTGCGAATGAGGTTAGACGCAGCGCTGGTCAAGCGTGGTCTTGTCGCATCTCGGTCTGAAGCTGCACAACTCATCGATGACGGCGTTGTTCTCGTGGCAGGGGCGTTTGCGCAAAAAGCATCTCGACTGGTGGCCGCTGATGAACCGATCTCTGTGGTGGTGGCAAAGAAGTATGTGAGTCGAGGTGGCGAAAAACTCGAGCACGCCCTACAGGCGTTCAATGTGGAAGTCGCAGGGCGATCCGTACTTGACGCTGGCGCCTCAACGGGTGGATTTACTGATTGTGTGCTGCAGCACGGCGCACGACGCGTGCTTGCTCTCGATGTCGGAAAGAATCAACTTCACGAAAAAATGAAACATGATTCGCGGGTCACATGGCGCGATGGAGTCAATGTTCGCGACCTCTCGCCGCACGATCTCGATTTTCCTTGTTCGCTGGTCGTGGTTGATCTGTCGTTTATTTCTCTCACCAAGGTTCTTCCAGCGCTATCGAGTGTGGTCAGCAGTGAAGAGAATTTTGCATGTCCGGAAATGGTGTTGCTCGTGAAGCCACAATTTGAAGCTGGCCGCAGCGAGGTCTCAAAAGGCAAAGGGGTCATCACAGACCCTCACATTCACGAGTCTGTCATTGCGACAGTGAGCCAGTGTGTGGAATTGCTGGGAGGCACCGTTGGTGGCATCGTTGAATCTCCTATTAAAGGCTCGGAAGGCAATACCGAGTTCTTGATGCATGTCAAATGGGGTACCCAGTCTCTAGGTTGTGAGTTGTGAAGGTGGTCGAAGTATGAGTCGCATTGGTCTTGCTATTCATCGGTTTCGACCCGATGCTCTCGTGTTGGCACGTGACATTGCGACATGGGCGAAATCCCATGGCCACACTGCCGTCATAGATGAAGCAGATGCGTTGGTTCTGGAATCCGCACCCATCGAAGTGGGAGATATCTCGCGCACTGACGTTGTCGTGTCCATTGGGGGCGACGGCACAATGCTGCGCTCTGTCCGCGCGCTTGGTGGTGCTCCTGTGCCCATCATCGGAGTCAATCTCGGTGTGCTGGGGTATTTGGCAACCGTTGAATCTGAATCGGTCATTGCTGCTTTGGAGACGTGGCAATTGGGACTTGGATCGGAAAAGTTCGACTACGACGACCGAATGTTGGTTGATGTCGCGCTGTGGTCGCATGGTGCTCGTCTCGCCAATCTTTTAGCACTCAATGAAGTTGTGATTGAAAAAAAGGACGCAGGACATACGGTTCGCTTGAGCGTTGACATCGATAAAGCCCCATTCACCACATACGCAGCTGATGGTCTGATTATTGCCACGCCAACGGGCTCCACTGCGTATTCGCTGTCGGCACGTGGGCCAATTTTGTCCCCACGCATGCGAGCGCTTTTGGTGACCCCTGTTTCGCCTCACATGTTGTTCGACCGCTCGATGGTTCTGGATCCGAGCGAAACGGTGCGTATCGAAGTGCAGGGACATCGCGGCGTCAGTGTTGCCACGGATGGAGAATTCGTGCACACACTGCACCCCGGCGACGTCATTGAAATTAGGGCAGCGTCTGAAATTGCTCGCTTCGTGCGATTTGAAGAACGACGTTTCCATCAAGTCTTAAAGACAAAGTTTGGATTGAATGACCGATAATGCTTGTTGAACTGTCGATCGAGAATTTGGGAATTATCGAATCTTCCCGACTGACCTTTGACAAGGGGTTCACGGTCTTTACTGGTGAGACCGGAGCGGGGAAGACCATGTTGGTTGAGGCGATCAACTTGGTGTGTGGACAACGCGCAGAAACAACAATCATTCGAGATGGTGCCATCGAGGCCCACGTTGAGGCTCGATTTGTGCGACAGGCCGATGACGGTGAAGAAGAAATAATTCTCTCTCGCGTCATCCATCGCGAAGGTCGCAGTCGCGCGTACATCAATGGGCGAATGGCCACGGTGTCTGCACTGGCCGAGTTCGGACAAGAACTGGTGGATATTCATGGTCAGCATGGACATCAACGTTTGTTGTCGGCATCGGCACAGCGCGAAAGCCTCGATGCGTTCGGCAAGATCGATTTGTCCGACCTCAAAGCGGCTCGCGATGAGATTGTCAAAGTTGACGCATTGCTCGCCGCGCTCGGTGGAGATGAAAAATCGAGAGCGCGCGAGATTGATTTGTTGTCGTTTCAGTGTGAAGAGATTGAGTCCGCAGCATTGGAGTCAATGGATGAAGATGCTGAGCTATCCCAGGAAGAAGATTTCCTCGCCGATGTCGTCAGGCATCGTGAATCAATGTGGCGACTGATCAATGATTTGTCTGGTGACAACGCTGTGATTGAAAAAATTGCTCGAGCAGAACGTGACATTTCGTCCATCCCTCAGATGTCAGATGTTGCGGCTCGTTTGTCCGGTGTGCTCGCTGAAATTGAAGATCTCTCTCACATCATTCGGACAGCGGCCGAAGAGACTGAAGAAAACCCTGAACGGTTGGAAACTATTCGACTACGTCGTCAACTGCTTCGAGATTTGCAGCGCAAATATGGCGACTCGCTGTCTGACGTGATCAGTTTTGGACAAGAGGCCCGATTGCGTCTCAACGAGCTGCTCGGGTACTCAGAACGCGTGGCTGAACTGGAAGGTCAACGCCAACAAGCACTCTCGCGGTTGCACGCAGCCCAAAAGCAGGTGGGTGACCAGCGCCGAAAGGTCGCTCCGAAACTCGGGAAAGCCATTGAAGAACGGCTCCAGACCTTGGCGATGCCCAATGCCGTGGTCCAGGTCTCGGTGGGAGATCAATCCACTGATGTGGCAGGTGATTCAGTCGTCGTCATGCTGGCTGCAAACCCAGGGCTCGCACCAGCTCCGTTGAGCAAAGTGGCAAGTGGAGGTGAACTTGCCCGAGTCATGTTGGCGCTTCGACTCGTTCTCACATCAGATCCAGCAACGATGGTGTTCGATGAAGTTGACGCCGGTATCGGTGGTGCAGCAGCAATTGCTGTCGCATCTGCGTTGCGCGAATTAGGCGACACACATCAAGTTCTTGCCGTCACCCATCTCGCACAAGTTGCAGCATCTGCGCACCATCAGGTGTTGGTCACAAAAAATGTCGTGCGTGGCAAGACATTTGGCGAGGCACATCTCATGAGTGCTGTTGACCGGGAATCGGAAATTGCACGGATGCTGTCGGGTGGAATTGCAGATGAATCGGCGGTCGCTCATGCACGTGATTTGTTGCAACAGTTGGGAAATTCAGTTGTGCACAAGCCCGCAAAGAAGGCAAAAGGTACCGAGGGCTGACGGATGCACGAGCTGGCCTCAGTTTGGGTTATGCTGAAATCCCGTTAGCAGTTCGAGTCTGGCGGGAGTTCCAATGCCAAAGCACATTTTCGTGACCGGTGGTGTTGCAAGTTCCCTCGGTAAAGGGTTGACCGCGTCCTCGCTTGGTCGTTTGTTGAAGATGCGCGGTTTGCGCGTCACGATGCAAAAGTTGGACCCCTACATCAACGTTGACCCCGGAACAATGAATCCGTTTGAACATGGTGAAGTGTTTGTCACCGATGACGGCGGCGAGACAGATCTCGATTTGGGTCACTACGAGCGTTTCATTGACGAAAATCTCACGCGCTCTTCAAATGCCACGACAGGCAGTATTTATCAGGCGGTTCTTGCAGCAGAACGCCGGGGTGACTATTTGGGTAAGACAGTCCAGGTCATTCCTCATATCACCGATGAAATCAAGCGCCGGATACGCCGAATCGCCACAGAAGAAACCGATGTGGTGATTACTGAAGTGGGTGGCACGGTCGGTGACATCGAGATTTTGCCCTTCTTGGAAGCGATTCGACAATTCAGAAATGAAGCGGGTCGCGACAATGTCTGTTACTTGCATGTCACGTTGGTGCCGTTCATTGGACCAAGCGGTGAACAAAAGACAAAGCCCACCCAACACAGCGTCACTGAATTGCGCTCACGCGGTATTCAGCCAGACGTGATCGTGTGTCGCAGTGAAGAACCACTCAGCAGCGGTTTGAAGCGCAAGATCTCGCATATGTGTGACGTGGATACCAATGCCGTGATTAATGCCGCTGATGCGCGCAATATTTACGAACTTCCATTGATCCTCCACGAAGAGGGACTCGACGCTGTGGTGTGTGATGTTCTGCGTTTGGACGCTGACGTGGATTTGTCGAGTTGGGAAGCTTTGGTTGCCCAAGTTGATGCAGCCGTACGTCCAGTGCGAATTGGATTGATTGGAAAGTACGTCGAACTGCAAGATGCGTATCTGTCCGTGGTGGAAAGTTTGAAGCACGCCGGGTTTCACCACGGCGCCAAAGTTGAAATTGATTGGATTCAAGCAGAGGACGTGGAGGGTCTTTTGGCCTCTGGTCGCTTGAACGGTCTCGACGGCATGGTGATCCCTGGGGGGTTTGGTCCGCGAGGTGTCGAAGGCAAGATCGCCGCAGCGGCATTCTCACGTGAGAATTTGGTGCCCTGTCTTGGTC
>JBEDHS010000091.1:0-8978 GCA_041173945.1 Actinomycetota bacterium | reverse complement strand
ACTGTGAATGCATTCATGGCAGCCGATGCCATCTTGGCTCCGGTGCAATGCCAGTACTTCGCTCTCGAAGGCCTGCGGGATCTCAGTGATGTGGTGCGTCAGGTGCGTTCGGCATTGAATCCGAATCTGGAGATTGCTCACTATTTGCTGACGATGTCCGAGGCCGCCAAGAAATTGTCCCAGGAAGTGGAAGCCGAACTGCGTACAGCATTTGGCGACAAGGTCTTTAAAAACGTCATTCCTTACAACGTGAAGTTGGCTGAAGCGCCATCGATGGAGATGTCGGTGCTGAAGCACGCTTCGACATCCAAGGGCGCGAAAGCGTATCGAGCAGTGGCAAAGGAGTTGAGCAATGGCCGAACGCCGAAAGCTAGGTAAGGGACTTTCCACCCTCATTCCGACAGAACGTGGTGAACAAACCGCAGCCCCTACAGCTGGGGCGACTCCGCCCGTTGCCGAATTGCCGGCATCTGCTCTGCGCGATGTTCCGACGAACTCGATTCAACCCAATCCCAATCAGCCGCGCGTTCATTTCGATGAAGAGTCATTGAAGGATTTGGCGAACTCAATAAAAGAGATCGGCATCTTGCAGCCGTTGTTGGTGCGCGAGACAGGTCCGGGGTCGTATCAACTCATCGCGGGCGAACGTCGATGGAGGGCAGCCCAGCGCGCCAAGTTGGCAGAAGTGCCGGTGGTGGTGCGCGAGATCGATCAACTCGGGTCGGTGGAGCAGGCACTTGTAGAAAACCTCCATCGCCAAGATCTCACGGCGCTGGAAGAGGCGTCGGCCTATCAGCAACTGGCTGATGATTTTTCACTAACGCACGAACAGGTGGCCAAGCGAGTTGGCAAGAGTCGCGCCGCGGTGACTAATGCTTTACGTCTGTTGAGTCTGCCGGCGGCAGTGCAGGGCTACCTGGCCGATGGTCGACTGTCGGCAAGTCATGCGCGAGCACTGTTGGGATGCGACAGCACTCCCGAGATGGAAAAGCTGGCCGCTCTCGCAGTGAACGAAGGGTGGTCGGTACGACAGACCGAAGACGCCGTTCGAGATGGAGCACCGGCATCTGGCGCGGCCTCGGGAGCCCGTTCGAAACCGGCAACCCCGGGATCAAGCCTGAAACCCGCGGGACTTCTGGAATTAGAAAGCCTGTTGGCGGAATTTCTGGACACCAAAGTGGGTGTATCGATGGCCGGCAAACGTGGCCGTATCTCGATCGAGTTCGCAGATCTTCTCGATCTGGAGCGCATCTATCGGCGCATGACCGAGAAATAGGGCAATTGGGTCTTAAAACACAACCGTGTAATTCTTATCCACAACAGTGAACCCCAACTAGAGCCTGAGAGTGAAAAATATCCACATCTGTGGATGATCTGTGGATAACTAGGCGTCGGCGCTGGGGTCGGTAAGCCACACCGACAAGGCCGCATCGATAGCGCCAGAGAGGGCATTGATCTTCATCGCCACGATGTCGCTCGGACCCATCGAGCACAACACCGCGTGCATGCGTGTTTCGCGCAACACGGGATGTCGAACCCCTTGTACCTGAACAGACAATTCGGGGATGCGCTCGGTGATTTCGGCTGCGATCCGCATCGCCAAATTGCGTCCGCCAACACTTGTGAATGTCGGGACTTCGTAAAAGTAAATCGTGCAACCGGGCCCTGTTGAATCTTCACATCCGATGTAGACGTCAGCAAGAAATCGATTCGCAGTCATTGCCTGTGTTGATGCATCAGAGTCGACTGTTGTTGTGAGTGGATGCGAGTTGCGCACGCGACGCGCGACTGCATGGGCAAGTGGTGCACTGCCGGGGAAGAAACCGACCACGACACGAACACCATCGGAACCGATGTTCGATTCAAGCTCGACGGCTTCTCGCACTGCAGCAACGCCTGGACCCGCACCTGTTTGTGAACTCATGCGTTTGATGTGTTGGACCAACTCTGGTGTACAAATACCTGTTGCTTCAACGCCGATGTTGGTTTGAAAATCGGAAATAGCGCGTACCGCGAGAGGGCCAAAAATGCCGTCAACACGGCCACAATCAAAGCCCAAACGATTCAACAGAGTTTGCAATTCGGCGACATCGTCGCCGCGTATATTCGGTGAACGCAAGAACAGTAAACGTTCTCCCAGGACCCACGATGCTTCAATCAGTGCCGACCATGTCTGGTCGTCACATTCACCAGTGGCGCGCAAACCATATGCATCTTGGAATGCCAATAACGCCGCGTGAGTGCGCGCACAAAACATTGCGTCTTCCGCCGCGCCGGGTGCAAGAAAACCAGCGGCTGAAAGTTTGCGTTGTAACTCATGCACCGCGGGTCCGCGGTGACCAGGCCCTATGAGGAAGTGGGAAGAAATGGTGTGAGCTCCTGAACCATGCGACCTTTTGGCATCGCGCCGACAATGCGAGTTTTCACGTCACCTTTGTCGAAAAGAATCATGGTGGGAATACTCATCACATTGAAACGACCAGCAATGTCGCCGTAATCATCGACATTCAATTTGGCGATGGTGATTTGGTTCGGCATCTCTGTCGCGATTTGTTCAAGGATGGGTGCGATCTGTTTGCACGGTCCGCACCATTCCGCCCAGAAGTCCACCAAGATTGGGGTGGAAGAGCTATTGACGGTTTCGTCGAATGTCGAACTTGTGAGGGTGATGATTCCTGCAGCCATTGCGGGTCCTTTCGTCGGGACTCACTTTACTGCCGAGCACCTCAAGATTGGGGAGGTCGCCAAGCACCCACCGAGTCGACAACGTCGAGACGCGGGCCACCAATCAGGTCGACACAATCGGGAATTGCTGGCATCACCGCATCGAGACATTCAGCAATGGCTTTGGGGCTACCTGGCAGATTGATAATCAACGTCGAACCGCGAGTGCCAGCCACTTGTCGACTGAGAATTGCAGTGGGAATGATGGCGTGTGAGACCCGGCGCATCAATTCTCCAAAGCCCACAATGATGCGATCACACACTGCTTCGGTGGCTTCCGGCGTCACGTCTCTGGGGGCGGGACCTGTTCCACCGGTAGTGAACACCACAGCGCAGTTCTCGTTGTCGGCCAAGTCGATCAGAGTGGAAGAGATGAGGTCTTGTTCATCGGCAATCAGTCGTGCCACCACTTCATGTTGAGTGGTAATAGTGCGCGCCAAATAGTCGACCAAGGCGGGCGTTCCGCGATCTTCGTATTCACCGCGAGATGCACGATCGGAGATGGCAACAACGCCGAATCGTACGTTCATCATTTTTAGTGTTGAGATTCCAACCAACGCTCGGCGTCGATTGCAGCCATACAACCAGAACCTGCCGCGGTGATTGCTTGTCGGTAGGTGTGGTCTTGTACGTCACCACAGGCAAAGATGCCTTCGATGTTGGTGTAGGTGGATCCTTCACGAGTTAACAGGTACCCGCTGTCTTCCATGTCCAACACGTTGGTGAACAATCCCGTGTTCGGCTTGTGGCCAATGGCGATGAAAAGCCCCGTCACATTGAGTGGACGTGATTCGTTGGTGACGGTGTCTGTAATGGTGACACCACTGAGTGATTGGTCACCGTGTAATTCGCTGACTCGTGAGTTCCACAAAATTTCAATCTTGGGATTGTCTAATGCGCGTTGTTGCATGATGCGCGATGCACGAAGCGCGTCGCGACGAACAACCAAATACACCTTGTTGGCGAACTTTGTGAGGAAGCTTGCTTCTTCGATGGCCGAGTCGCCACCACCAACAACTGCGATGTCGTGTCCGCGGAAGAAGAAACCGTCACAGGTCGCACATGTCGACACACCGTGACCAATCAAGTCACCCTCGCGGGGGAGATCCAACATCAAAGACTGAGCACCGGTGGCGACAATGATGGATTCCGCGGTGTATTCGGTTTCGCGAATCCATACCTTGAATGGGCGAGAAGAAAAATCGACCTTGGTGACTTTTTCGGTAACCATCTCGGCGCCGAAGCGTTCGGCCTGTGCACGGAAATTGCCCATTAATTCTGGACCCATAATTCCCTCGGGGAAGCCGGGGAAGTTTTCTACCTCGGTGGTCAACATCAACTGTCCGCCAGGCTGGTCAGATGTGCTGCTTGGCTCGCCTTCAATCACCAACGGCGCAAGTGATGCACGAGCGGTATATATCGCGGCTGTTAAACCAGCAGGACCAGAACCGATGATGATGACTTTGCGGGCAGTGGACATAACTAACTCTCTTCATCTGGGGTGTAGCGGCGTCGCATCAAGACGACACCGATAATTAAGAAAATGGCGCTCAAAATGAAATAGGAGACCCATACCGACACATCGTGTTCAAAGACTGCATCGAGTGCAGACTGCAGACCACGGGATAACCCAATCAACAACAACACGAGCGCGACTGCAATACCGAAGCCCGCGAGTAGCCCGAAGACAATTCCCCGTGCCACCACGACAAGTGGTTGTGTGGTGTAGCGACGGATCGTTCCCACGACTCGGTCGATGAAATCCACCGCACGCGCTGCCCATTCGGGATCGGTGAGGGGATTGGACGCCATGGGTTCAAGCCTAACGGGGCGCCCGTCGGCAGAGCGTTTAGTCAGTTGTTGCCGAGAACTGCGTGACGTAGGAGCAACTGCGAACTTCAAGGATGAATGTTTCATCGCCAACTTTGACGATGGCGTAATCGACGTCGTTGACCTCATATGAATGGACGAGTTCAGCATTGCTGTCGAATTGTTCGGTACAGGTGGTGAGTGCTGCCTTGGGGATTGTCGATGCAGGTGCAGATACCTGCGGGGTGGGACCCGCTGGTGCAGTGGAACGACCGAGTGCGAATGCGCCAGCGAGTACAACAATTACCGCAGCTGCCGTGGCAAGAACTCGTCGATAGCGAGATGGGCCAACCGAGACTTCTTGTAATGCAGATGCGATGTGGTTGTCTCGCAGTGATGCATCTGGTTCGGGGAGCGATGTCAGTGCTGTGTGTATAACGGGATCAAGTTCATCCTCGGTCATCTGAGATCCTCCTTGTGGTTGATTATCTGGCTGTCAGAAGTTTGACGATGGGGTTCCACTAATTGGTTCCCGACAATTTCGGTCAATTGTGCTCGCCCGCGTGCAAGCCGAGAACGCACTGTTCCCACTGGAACCTCAACGATTGCAGCAATCTCTTCATAATCCAGATCGGCAATATGACGAAGAACGAGAACCACGCGATACTCCTCGGGAATCTGTCGAAGAGCTGACGTAATCAGCATTTGGTCATCAATTGTGCTTGTTGATTCGAGAGTTGTGTTTTCTAGGACGGTGTCGTCAACAGGAACGGGCCGCCGTTTAATGCGCCGCAACTCGTCGAGTGCAGCATTGGTGGCGATGCGGTAAATCCAGGTCGACACCGAGGATCGTCGATCGAAACGGGGAAGTGCGCGAACGATGGCAATCAAAGCCATTTGCGTTGCGTCGTCAGCATCGGCGGAGTTGATGACGATGCGATGACACACAGCATGAACCGTGTTGTAGTGCGCTCGCAGCAGGGCATCTATTGCACCCTTGTCTCCTTTTTGCGCTCGTTTGACGGTGAAGTCCGAGACGCTCACTTCGCCGACGTAAAGGTCAGATTGGAAATGCGACCTTTAAACGGATTGGCGTTACTACAAGAATTGCTTCGACCAATCTCTCGAAGAAGCAACAACACATGTCGAGCCGGTGCGTCGATGGCAAAGGTTGCAGGACCAGCCTCTTTGCTAAACGCAGTGGAAACTCGCAGACCCCAATCATCAACCGATGTGGGCGCCACGTCCGCGGTCGAGACGAAAACATCAGCGCTATAGGGAGCGTTGGCAAATGTTGCGATCAAGTCGCCAATGCCGACTCCCGACAACGACGCCACCACGCCGACGCCTACTTTCGAGCCGAAGAACTGATTTCCGTAACACACGGTTGTCCACTCCGAAATCGGATCGGGATCGATCAGATTTGGTAACAAGTCTTCGTTTTCCACTTTGTCATCACCGTCGGGGTCAAAGCTCTTCACGCCAATCAGATTCACCGAAGCAATGTCTGCACCGTCAGTAATGACAGGACCACCTACATCTTGTGTGTTCTGTAATCCACGCCACAACATTGCAGCCATCACGAGTGACGTCACAAGTAGTGCAGCAATTGGGATGTAACTGCGCTTGGTTGATGTGCGTCGTTTCTTGGGCAGTGCTTCTTTGCTGCGCACACTGCCTCGCGGTGTTGAATCGCGAGCCTCTTTGCTTGCGCGTACATCGTTTCCGCGTACATCACGGTTAACGCGTGTATCTCGCTGCGGCGTGTTGTCGTTTGGTACAGACGTCAATTTGCGCGCAGTTGCATTTGCCATCAATGGGTCGAGTGGAACAGTACGCGTACGAGGAGTCGATGACGCAAGAGGTTGAAGACCACTTGCAGGTGTTACTGCATCGTGCAGATTCCGCATTGCTTCATCAAGCGCCATCACCACTTCGCCACAATCTGCAAAACGAGTTTCTGGTTTACGACGCAACATTTTGTGAATCACGTTGATGACAGTGGTTGGCACATCGGTACGAATTCCACCCAACGGAGTCGGGTCTCGTTCCAAACGAGCCACTGCAGTTGCTTGGTCGTTTTCCCCTTTAAAAGGTGCCTTTCCGGCCAAACATTCATACAACACAAGACCAAGTGAGTACATGTCGGCACGACCATCCAATGGTCGGCCTTGTACTTGTTCTGGCGACAGATATTTCACCGTGCCCATCATGATGTCGACGCGAGTTAAGTCGGTGCCGTCATCCTCTGAACTCTTCAATGGTTTTGCGATACCGAAATCGGTGAGAAGAATTTCGCCCTTTTCTGTAATCAAAATATTTGCTGGCTTGATGTCGCGATGCACAATGTTTTCTGCATGCGCTTTGTGTAACGCTGCGGCAACACATTTGCCAATGTGAACGGTGAGATACGCACTGATCTGTCCGGGTCCGCGATCATCACCAGCTTCATCCAAAAGATCTCGCAACGACTTTCCACGAATAAGTCGCATAACCAGTGCAACTTGACCATCGGGTTCTTCAACGCAGTCATACACCGGAACAATGTTTGGATGTGTCAGTCGTGCAAGCGATCGTGCTTCACGACGAAATCGTTCTGCAACTGTTTTGTCGTCGGCAACTGATGCACGAAGAAGTTTCACTGCAACTTCGCGACCTAAATGCATGTCTGTCGCGCGCCACACATCGGCCATACCGCCCGATGCGATCGCACCATCAAGGCGGTATCTGCCGCCAATGAGGTCGTGAGTGGAACGTGAAACAGCCATTACTGAGTGTTTACGCTAGTTGTGGATAACCCCTCGATGGGGCGATACCCACTACGACTTCGTGCGAAATGCGATGCCGATTGTTCCTTCGCCGGCGTGTGTGCCGATGACAGCACCAATATCTCCGATGATGACATCACCTGTGTAGACACCTTTGACCATCGTCAAGAATGCATCGACGTCGGGACATTGCGCATGCAAAATTCCTACGCGATCGAGTTGACCATCATGTTTTTTCAAGACGTCAACCAAGGCAGCAAGTGCTTTTGTACGCGTGCGCTGTTTGCCCGCTTCTTCTACGACGCCATCTTTGACCTCAATGAGGGGCTTGATGGATAACGCAGTGGCCAACATCGCCTTTGCTCCACCGATTCGACCGCCCTTTTTGAGATTTTCCAGCGTGTCGAGCGCACCAAACACGTGCGTGCGTGGAATCAGTTGGTGCGCCAGGGCCACAACTTCATCGACAGTGGCACCTGCTTTGGCTTTTTCGGCGCAGTCGAGCACTGTGAGGCCAAGCCCCATGGAGGCATTTCGGCTGTCGATGACGCGCACGTCAATTGATCCGGCCACGGCTTTGGCGGCGATCTCAGCGCTTTGCATGGTGGCCGACAGCGCAGATGACAGCGAGATCACCACGATTGAGGTAGCGCCTTGCGCGCTGAGGTCGCGATACGACTTCTCAAATTCACCCGGCGGCGGGGCTGCTGTCTCTGGCAACACCGACGATGCAGCACACTTCGCCCAGAATTCATCTGCAGTAATAGTGGTGCGGTCAATGTATTCATCGTCTCCGAAGCGGATGCTGAGCGGAACAATGGTGATTCCCAGTTGGTCAGCCATCTGCTGGGGGAGATCACAAGATGAGTCGGTAACAATTCGAACAGTCATTAGGTTCACACCGTAGTCGCCCGAGCAGCTTCAATCTTGCCCTTGCGCCAGTGAGACCACCACCAAGCAGCCAGCACCAATAACAAGGAAATACTGACCAATTGTCCGTATCCGGCCAAGGCATTGACTCGAGCAGTAATTGTTGTGCGAGGCACGACTTCGACATCACCATCGGGGGTTTGGACCGACACTGCGATGGGGAATCGACCGTTGGTCAGTGCTTGGGCTGGTACTTCTAATTCTGTGGTGCTTTCGGGGCTTAAGGTCACAAGACGTTTCGGCGCGTCAAGTTCTAGTTTTGCACTCGATAGTTGAACATTGACCGACAATTCCGCCGCTGAGTTGTTGCGCAATTGCAGGCGAATCACGCTGTTGCGTCCCGACAAGGTGATTGTGCCAGGGGTGGTGATGGTGATCGCTGAACGTGTGTCACGCAATAAAGAACCGAGACCATCGAGGTATATCTGCGGTTCCGACATCGCCGATGACTCGCCGATAGCCAACATATGGGCCCATATGTCGCGACGTGGGTCGGAGTCGGTTGTCATCGAAACGGTTGCGAACAAGTCGAAGCGCAACGCGGAAAATCGTTGCGCCAACTCGGACGCGTTGTCAGGTGTGGACGCAGAAAAACTAGTGACGGGGGTTTGCGATGTGACGAGATAGGGCGTGCCCATGTCGACGACCGACAACACTTGAGATCCCACCAACGCACGAGCCACCGTACTGAGTGCATTGCCGGGCATGATTTCGCCATTCGATGACGAGACCACAATGCGCACATCG
>JBEDHS010000090.1:0-15460 GCA_041173945.1 Actinomycetota bacterium | reverse complement strand
TGGGCTAAGTGCGGGTCCACTTCGACACTGACATATCCATCGATTCCGCCCGATGATTCAAATACGGGATAAAAAAGGTCGGCAGCAGCTGAGATGTCATCGATAACCATCTGCCAGTACGCATCGACGACGCTGTGAGATTGGCTTAGTAAGTGCGCGAATTGTTGGTCGTAATCAGTCGACTGTTGAATCGCTTTTTGAAAAATCGTGGGATTCGATGTGAGACCACGGACGCCATCGTCAATCAGTGACTGCAGATGACCAGATGTCAAATAGCCACGTTGCAGATTGTCGAGCCATGCGCTCTGTCCTTGTTCGAGCAGTTGTACAAGGCGCGTCGTCACTGACTGATCACCTGCCGCACGGTTGAGGCGACATTGTCGGCTGTGATTCCCAACTGTGACATCGCCACCGAGCCTGGTGCGCTTGCTCCGAAACGATCGATACCCACTTGCGCGTCGGAAAGAGATGCCCAACCAAAAGTTGAACCTGCTTCAACACTCACACAAGGAATCGCAGCGGGTACCACCGCGTCTCGTTGTCGCTTATCGAGTGACATGAATCGATCGACCGAGGGCATAGAGACAACATTGACATGGACTGAATCCTGTGCGAGCAGATCAGCTGCAGCGAGAGCAACGTGGACTTCGCTACCTGTTGCCACAATCGTTGCAACAGGTGAGTCACTTGCTCGGATGACTGCGGCGCCTGGTTCCACCGCAGTGCCATCTGTTAAGACAGGCAAATTCTGGCGGGACAGGATCAGAGCAGTTGGACCGTTGTGAGTGATTGCAGCCAACCATGCGTGTGCTGTTTCGTTGGCGTCGGCGGGGCGTATGACTTGCAGCCCAGGTATTGCTCGTAAAGAAGCAAGTTGTTCAATCGGTTGATGTGTGGGGCCGTCTTCACCGACTCCGACCGAGTCGTGACTAAAGACGAAAACGCATCGCGCCCGAGAGAGCGCAGCCAAACGTATTGCGGGACGCATGTAGTCGGCGAAGACGAAAAAAGTTCCGCCAACTGGGATCACTCCACCATGCAGCGCCATCCCAACGAGTGCGGACCCCATGGCGTGTTCACGAATTCCGTAATAGATCTGACGACCGCCTCGTTGAGATCTACTGAAAGATTTCTGAGAGGGAAGTTTCGATCCGGTATTTCCAGTGAGGTCTGCAGCGCCGGCTAGGACGTGGGGGAGAGATTCATCGGTCGCTTCAAGGACTTTTTGAAATGCTTGTCGAGTTGCCAATTGAGTGCTGTTGTCGAAGGAGGGGAGGACTTTACGAAGTGCTGCAACATCGGGCATTGCGTGTGCAGTGCGTAGATGCGCCAGCGTGTCGGCCGAGACTCGTTTCTCCCACGCTTGGCGAATGTCTCGACCCTTCGATGCGACATGGTCTCTGTAGGCCTTCACGAGGTCATCAGGTGCCCAAAATGGTTCGTCAGGTATTCCCATTACGTTCTTTGTGCGCGAAACATGTTCTGCGGTAAACGGGTTTCCATGGGCTTCGTGAACGTTGGTGAAATCAGGTGAAGGAACACCAATCTGGGTTTTGAGAACAATCAAAGTTGGTGAACCAGAATGATTGCGTGCCGTTGTGAGTACGCGTTCAAGTGCATCGCAGTCCTCAGCGATGTCACCTGCATCAATGACGTTCCAGCCGTATGACTTGAAACGCAAGGGCACATCATCTGAACAGGTCAAATCGGTGGATCCATCGATTGTGATCTTGTTGTCATCAAAGATGCACACCAGATGGTCAAGTCCGAGATGTCCCGCAAGGGAAGCTGCTTCATGACTGACGCCTTCCATCAGGCAACCATCACCAACGATCACAAATGTGTGATGGTCAATAACATTGGTGCCAAACCGATTCCGCAGATTCTCTTCGGCAATAGCCATTCCCACGGCATTGGCAAAACCTTGACCAAGAGGACCCGTTGTCACTTCCACACCTGCGGTGTGTCCCACTTCTGGGTGGCCAGGCGTCAGTGAGTTCCACTGGCGAAATTGCTTGATGTCATCTAACGACAGTCCCCAGCCACCCAAATACAGCAACGCATACTGCAGGATTGAGGCGTGCCCGTTGGAAAGAATGAACCGGTCTCGATTGATCCATGACGGATCGCTCGGATCGTGTCGAAGGACGCGACTGTAGAGAACATGGCCGAGCGGCGCGAGTGACATCGCCGTTCCTTGATGGCCACTCTTGGCGTATAACGGAGCATCCATGGCAAGACCACGAATGAGAGAGATGGAAAGCGTGTCTTGTTCTGGAGTCAAATTAATCGGCACACTGCGACACTAATCGCCGCCACGTCTGGACAACGTGTAGATCTTCTGAGAAGGCAACGAGATTGACGTCGCCGCCTGGCGTGCAAGAGCGTTGTTCAGTCACGCCAAGCAAGGATGCTGGCGTGGACACGGCCGAGCGAATCGCTGACTCCAATGAGACGCCCGCATCTGTGACACAGCGTTGAACACAGACCGCCAGTGGCGTCGCCGAGCCCGCCAACGTCCCGTCTTTCAATTGCGGAGCACCGTTGTGCACTGTGATGCCACGTCGTACAGCTCGCTCAGAACTCCACGCCACCGTGTCGGACACAAGACAGATGCCCTCTGCGCCCTTGGCGGCAAATGCGAGATGCACAGCATCTGGGGAGACGTGTGACATGTCGGCTATGAGACCACAGACAACGCGCGGATCAACAAGAGCCGATAAGGCCAATGACGGATCGCGATGATGTACGCCACTCATTCCATTGAACAGATGAGTCACCATTTGTGCACCTGATGAAATCATCTGACTGATCTGTTCTGCACTTGGCCGAGAATGCCCCATTGACACAACCACGTTGCGCTGTGTCAGCAGCTGTGTCGCCTTCGGTGCATCATCTTGTTCGGGGGCGATGGTGATGAGTTTGACCGACGACGGAAGATACGTGAGCCAGGTGGAATCAATTGGCCGTATCCAATCGGGTCGATGTGCGCCTGGCGCTGTTCCCAAGAAAGGGCCTTCAATGTGGATACCCAGCATTCCCGGACATCTCCCCGAGCGATAGACCTCGTCAAGAAATTGCACCCTCTCGAGGAGTGTTTCAAGCGGCGCAGTAATCAGTGTTGCCAGCCAGCCCGTCGTGCCGCGCTTCAACAATTCCATATCCAGCGCGACGAGTTCTTCGGCACTGGCACTCGATACATCGATAGCCGCGAATCCATTCATTTGCAGATCAACACATCCAGCCGACACAAAAAAATGTTCAGCTGGACCTGAGAACGGATCTATAGAAACAACCAATCCAGCGTCACACACGATCTTGGACGGACCATGCAACGATGAACCGTCGAAGAATTTTTCCGCCGTGATCTGATATGTCACGTCACGAAATTACTCCGCCTGAGACGATATTGAAGCCTTGGCTGCGGGAGTCAACCGCACATCATCAAAACGAAGGGCTGCCAATCGAGTCTTTTTCAATACAGAGATAACCCACCAACCTGGATCAATTTGTCCACGTTGATGCGAGAGACGAGCAGACGAGGGAGCCGCATGATGGTTGTTGTGGAGTCCTTCACCCATCGTCAGAAATGCAAGCCACTGCAAATTAGTGGCTTCGTTGTCGTAGGGACGCTTACCAAAATGATGTCCGAGTGCATTCACGCCCGCATTGACGGCCAGGTACACGTTGGCGTGTATGAAAGCAGCAAGTAATCCCACAATGGGACCGAAAGTGACAATCAAGACTGCAATTCCCAAAGCGAGGCCAGTCTTGTGATGTCCAAACAGTGCGCGATCCCACTTGTCGTCGGGCAGATCTTTTGCATACTTGTCAATGAGTGAGGGATCACGCAACGCCTCTCGATACAACGCGACATTCTTCAGCTGAACCGCTTTCCATCCCAAGAGCACCGGCGAATGGGGGTCGCCGTCGACGTCTGTGTAGGCATGGTGCTTTCGATGCACAGCAACCCATTCTTTGGGCTTGATTCCCGTGGTCAGCCAGATTGATGCACGAAAGAACCAGGAAACGAAAGGGTTCACGGTGAGTGCCCTATGACTCAAAGCACGATGGAGATACACCGTGGTCGCAGTGTTGGCAATGGTGGTCACAACGGCTGCAACAACAATCGCGGTCAGAAGCGTCGAGAAAATTGAACTCATACGGTCACCATAGTCCACTACCTACTGGTAGGTAGGCATTCAGCACAGATATATTTTCCTTGTGACATTCGACAACGCGACCGCCAAGAGTGTGTCCACGCGCGACCAAATCTTGGATGAGGCGCTGTCGTGTTTTGCCCAAAAAGGTTACGAAGGCACATCGCTCAATGACATTGCAGCAGGGGTAGGAATTCGCCGTCCGAGCCTCTTGCATCACTTTCCCAACAAAGAATCGTTGTACGGCGATGTGTTCGAACGTTTATTGAGCGAATGGCTTGAAAGACTGGATGCTGCGGTGAACACTGCGGCTTCTGGATGGGAAAAAGCAGAATTGGTGCTGCGTGCGTGTCTCGATTTATTTGCCGACACGCCTGACTATGTACGCATTATGCGTCGCGAAGCACTCGATGGAGGAGTGCACTTGGGAATCGATTTGTCTGGTGTGCTTCGTCCCTTTTTCGATAGAGCTGCGGCCTATCTTCAAGCAGAGATGGATAGCGGCGTGTTCGTCAAACATGACCCCAAGCATTTATTGATTACTGGATACGGTGCGGTTCTGACGTATTTCTCTGACGCTCCGTTCGTGAATGGGCTTTTGGACGATGAGCCTCTGACGCGAGAAAACATTCAAGCTCACACCGAACACGTGATTTCATTTTTCCGTTCTGCATTGGTGCGGTGATATCGGCCGCTCGTTGGTCGTCTAGCGTTTGGTAATGGCACGTCACGACATCAACGGAAAAGTAGTGGGATATTCCATTATGGGAGAGGGCGAACCGGTGTTGTGTTTTCATGGCACAACTCAATCGGCCAACGCTTGGGATCAAGTAATTGGCGCGACAGACGCCAAACGAACGTGGGTTGTATTTGAATTTCCTGGCTCTGGCGAGTCTTCCATGCCAACCAGCCCGATTGAACTGAACGATGTTGTCGATGATGCGACCGCATTAATGAACCATCTCGGCTTTTCCCAGTTTCATGTAATTGGTTATTCACTCGGTGCCGTCGCAGCGTTATACACAGCAGCCCGTCATCCATCTCAAGTGCTCACGGTGACATCACTGTGCGGTTGGGCGACTAGTGATGCGCGGATGCGTGCAACATTCGATTTATGGAGACGGTTAATTGCCATTAGCCCCGAGTTGTTCATGCGATACGCACTTGTCGATGGTTACACAGCAGCAGCGCTTGAGATGATTGAACCGATGATTGAACAAGTTATTCCTGTGGCCGCCACGACGGTTCAACCAGGAAGTGATGCACATCTTGAATTGGATACTCGCATCGATATTGCGGGTGTTCTTGGTGATATCACAGCGCCGTGTTTGGTGATGGGTGGTATCGAAGATCGTTGGGTCGATATCTCTCACTCTCGTCAGATTGCCCAGCACGTTCGTGGCGCCGAACTTGTCGAGTTGCCAGCGGGACATCTCGTGATCACGGAGTTGGCTGCCCAAATTGCGGAACACATCGTGCGACACACTTCACAAAAGGCATAATTCGCGCTCTCAGTGGGATGCGTGGGTGCTCGAAGGTACCCACAGTGACTACGGTATGTAGCCGTGGTTCACGGATCTTCTTCAACACTTTCAGAGTCGGCATCAAAACAATTGTTGGCGCCATTCGGAATACCTTTTGCCCAAGAACGACAAGTAGCCACCGCCACAGACGCTGTCACCGCTGCCCAAGAAATTGGTTTTCCTGTGGTCGTCAAATTGGGTGGCGACGCAATTGCTCACAAGACAGAGCGTGGACTTGTTCGACTGCGTCTTCAAGACGCAGACAGCGTGCTCTCAGCTGCACAAGATCTACTAGCCGCAGCAACGCCGGAAGACGGTGATGTTCATCTGCTTGTCGCCCCAATGGTGGCCGGGACGAGAGAGTTAATTGCTGGCATGTTGGTTGATCCACAATTCGGCCCAACGATCATGCTTGGTATTGGCGGCATCATGGCTGAAGTCATCAAGGATGTTGTCTTCCGTCCTGCGCCAATCACCGAAGCGATTGCCCGTGACATGATCGCCTCGCTCTCAATGCAAGGAATATTTGAAGCATTTCGTGGAGAATCTCCCGTCAACACTCAAGATGTTGTCAATTGTCTTTTGGGATTGTCCGAAGTGGCCACAACTCGAAACGACATTGTGTCGGTAGATATCAACCCGTTGATTGTTCGCACGACAGGTGACGTCGTGGCAGTTGACGCTCTCGTCGAAATGGGAGAGCGAACAACAACGCAGCGCAAAACACGACCTGCCTACACAGAGGAACAATTCAAAGCACTCTTCGAACCTCGTGGTGTGTTAGTGACAGGTGCATCAACACATCCAGGAAAATTCGGTTTTGTCTCTCTTCACAATATTTTGGCCAGTGGTTTTGCTGGAGGTGTGTACGGCACAAATTTGCAGGGCGAGAACGTCTTGGGTATCCAGACTGTTGCCGACATCGACACTCTTCCAAGCGGAGAAATTGATTTGGTGTTTGTATGCACACCCGCTTCGGCAAACCCTGATCTGTTGAGAGCGTGTGCACGCAAGGGCATCAAAGCGGCTTTCCTCACATCGGCGGGCTACGGCGAGGCTGGCGATGAAGGCCGAAAACTTGAAGACGAGCTGATTGCCCTTGCAGACGAATTAGGAATTCTTTTAGCTGGCCCGAACGGTCAAGGCGTCGTCTCAACGCCAGTCAATCTGTGTGCCCAGATTGTGGCTCCGTATCCGCCAGCGGGAACGATTGGTGTGGCAAGCCAAAGCGGAAACTTTGTCTCCAGCTTTATGAACTATGCGCGTCAAACAGGTGTTGGAATTAGTCGTGCAGTATCTGCAGGCAATGCCGCTGCATTGTCGGTAGCAGATCTCATCGATTGGTATGGCAGGGATGCTGCAACTTCGGTGGCGTTGGCCTATGTCGAAGGCATTAGCGATGGTGTCGGTCTTATGACCCGTCTTGGCGGTGTCGCTCAGACAAAGCCCGTGGTCGTCGTCAAAGGTGGAGCGACCGAAAACGGAGCGCGTGCTGCGGCAAGTCACACCGGCGCATTGGCTGCCAATGATGCAATTTTCGACGGCGCATGTCGAGCGAATGGAATTACTCGAGCCGCCACAGTTGAAGAGGCATACGAAACTGCTGCGACATTTGCGACACAACCTTTGCCAAAGGGACCAAACGTTGTGATCCTGACGACCGCGGGTGGTTGGGGTGTTGTGACAAGTGATGCAATCGCTCGAGATGGATCACTGACGTTGATGCAGTTACCCGATGATCTCCGCATCGCAATCGACAGCAAGCTTCCGCCTAGATGGAGTCGTAATAACCCCGTGGACTGTGCAGGAGGCGAGACTCGCGACACTATTCCTGAAGTTATGGAATTAATCGCCAGGCACGATGCGGTGGACGCAGTCATTTATCTGGGACTTGGCATTCAAGCAAATCAAGCAAGACTGATGCGAGAGGGTCACTTCTATCCAGATCATGGATTGGAAAGAATTGTGGAGTACCACGAGCGACAAGATGCTCGCTTTGCCCAGGCCGCAGCAGAGTTGTCCAGTGCCACTGGTAAACCAATTCTTGTTGCCACCGAACTCGCAATCGCAGATCCACACAATCCGGGTGTCGTGGCTGTTCGCGAGTCTGGTCGTCTGTGTTACGCAAGCGGCAATAGGGCAGTGGCCGCTCTCGGTCATCTATATCGCTACGCGCGCCATAGTGGTGTCGCTCGCAGTTAATCCATGTCTCGTTCATTGAATCGGGCGTCAGATCCCGTCAGGTTTGTTCTTGTTGCCGGACTCGTGGGCATCATCGCACTCTTTGTTGCCTACGTTGCTGTTGACAGACTCGCAGGGAGAAGCACCTCGCAAGCATCGACAACGCAGATTGATTCCACCACTCATCCTGTTTTGACAGTGCGACGGGCACCAACCACATTGTCATTCACATCGCGATTGGGCTCGGTGCGACGTGCGATGGCCAACGTCACCTCGCGTCTCCCGTCAGGGGCCTGTTTCCGCGTCGACTGGATGGGCGAGACGCTGTCCTCGGTGAAGAGCGACACGCCATTTATCCCCGCATCGGCAAGCAAAATTCTGACTGCAGCAGTTGCTCTTGAAGTCTTGGGACCGACGTACACATTTGAGACCCAAGTGTTTAGTGATCCTCTGTCATCGACAGGCTCGGTGGCCAATTTGTATCTTGTCGGCGGCGGAGACCCCGTTCTTGTACGGAGCGACTATCCCGCAACGGAGAAATATCCAACTATCAATCCCACCGCGATTGAAGGTCTCGTCAATTCCATTGTGGCCGCTGGCGTCAGTCAAGTAACGCAAGCCATCAATGTCATCGACAACAGATATGACCAGATCCGTTATCTCGACATCTGGCCATCTTCTTTCTACGGCGTGGAAGCGGGGCCCCTAGGCGCTCTGATGTTCAATGACTCAACTGTTGTCGATCAACCTGGACGTCAAGATGATCCCGCGATCGCGTCAGGTTCAGAGTTGAGTGTTCTGCTCGCACGACAAGGCATTGTTTCATCGAGTTCAATTCAAAGAATCGACTCGGTGCCGGCTACCGCAACCAAGATTGCATCCGTGACGTCTGCTCCTTTGACCGCAATCATCGAAGAGATGCTTGTCAATAGCGATAACAACACGTCGGAATTGCTCCTGAAAGAGATGGGGTTCGCAAAGAAAGGCTCAGGCACCACGCAAAGTGGTCTTGAAGTTGTCTCTGAGACCATCGCCAAATGGGGATTGGGGAGTCCTCCCACGATTGTGGATGGATCTGGATTGTCGAGTTCGAATTCAATGACATGCGATGTCTTTGCATCATTGCTTGAACAAAACAAAGATGTCCTTCCACCATTGATGTCCGTTGCAGGAGAGACGGGAACTCTGAAAACGTTCTTTGTTGATTCGCCAATGGAGGGTCGAATGGTTGCCAAGACCGGGACGTTGACAGGCGTTAAATCTTTGGTTGGCTACCTTCCACTCGACGAAGAAGAAGACGTGAAGTTCGCCTTGTTGATGAATTCTTCAGGAATCGATAACCAGAATTCTTTTCGTCCTATTTGGAACAGTTTGGCCGAAGCATTGAATCGTGCGAGTGCAACTCCGCGTCCAGAAGATCTCATACCTTAAGAGATGTTGACTCCTGTCTTTCCTCTCGGCACGGCCTATCTTCCGGGCGACGAGGTTGTTCTGCGAGTCTTTGAAGAGCGCTACGTCCAGTTGATTCGTGACATCAACGATTCGAATTTGTCTTTTGCATCTGTGCTGATTTCTCAAGGATCAGAAGTTGGAGGCGGTGACAAGAGATTCTCCTATGGAGTGATGATTGATGTCATCAATATTGCGTTGTCTGATCTGGGTTTAATCGTGCAGGCTATTGCCACAGACCGCATACGCGTGATGGAGTGGGAAGCAGATGATCCGTATCCGCGCGCTGAGGTTGAAGTTGTTGTCAATGAGTCCCTTGCACAAGACAGATATCACGATGCGGCCTCATCGCTGTCTCTACTGGCGCAAAATGTGCGCACACTGAGAGAATCGATAGCAGCATTACAGTCCATCGATGACCCAGCAACGACGTCAGCTCCACTGTTGAATACCATCGCTTCAGGTCGGTGGTGGACAACAGGCGTCTCTGCACAAGAGGTGGAGCGTGCGTTTTGGACCGTGGCACGTCATGTACCTTGTGGCCCGATGGACCGGTATGAATTGCTTCAACCGCCCTCGGTCGTCGAGCGAATCTCTCGATTGCGTTACATGGTGGAACATGTGACCGAGATAGTCGCATTTCAGCGTCAAAAATGACCTGTGGATAACTGAGGCGGGAGCGCCTAGGCTTCATAACCCATGGCAGCCTCATCCAATTCACCTTGGTCACGAAATTCTGTTGACCCTGTTGTCGATCTTGTCGACTCTGTGAAGCAATATGCCAAACAAGAAACTGTCGACCCAATTCGCGGCGCAGCTCGATGGGTGGCTGTGGGAACGCTTGCTTCGGTGAGTCTCGGATTGGCGTTGGTGTTTTTTGCGCTGGCTATCTTGCGGCTGATCCAAGACGTCGGTGCCACAGCACTTGACGGTGCATGGTCGTTCGTGCCGTACATCATCACGCTGGTCGTTGTTATGGCATGTGTAGGTGTGTCGGTCAGCAGAATTCAACAACGCTCGTTGTCGCGAGGTGAGTGATATGTCATCAGAACAGAAAATCTCGAAACAAGATATTGAAAACAAGATCCGTGCTTTGCAGTCAGACCTGAGTGGGCGTGCATCAGAAAAGAAACAATCAATATTTGCCATTGGCGGGGCGGTGGCAACCGTTGTCATCGTGATTGTGTATCTGCTTGGCCGTCGTAGTGGTCGACGTCGCGGATCGCGTGTCGAATTTCGTAGGTTTTAATACGTGCTGAAGTTCTTGGGAGGCGCCCTGTACGGGCTGTTATGGCGTCTAAGTAAGCGGCACTTCATGTTGAGACGAGCACTATGGGCTTTCGCAGGAGTGCAATGGATTCTGCGTCGTCGTTCGAGCTCATCTGTGATTTCACTTCGTCCCGGTGAGACCTTGCAGGTGTCTGTGCGTTCAAAGAACGGGCAACGATGAACAACGTTTTTGCAGAAGGCGAAAAAGCCTTATTTATTGATTCAAAACAACGCCGATATCTCGTGACGTTGAACGTGGAGGGCGAATTCCACAGTCACTCTGGCTTTATACCGCACACCGAGATCATCGGAAGTGCGCCAGGTCGCACCGTAGAGACAACAAAAGGGATGCGCTACACAGTGCTGCGTCCGACGTTAGAAGACTTTGTGATTGAGATGCCCCGCGGTGCACAGGTGATCTATCCCAAGGATCTCGCAACAATGTGCATGATCGGAGATATATATCCGGGTGTTCGTGTGTATGAGACGGGCGTTGGGTCGGGTGCGCTGTCCATGACCATGCTTCGCTGGGGTGCTCATATCTATGGCTGCGAGCTACGCGAGGACTTTCTGAATCGCGCCGTGTCTAACGTGCGTTCATTTCTTGGAGAGGATGCACTGAGCCGCTACAACGTGGAACTCGGTGATGCCTACACAGACACGCCTCCCCACGAAGTTGACCGTGTCATGCTTGATCTGCCTGAACCGTGGCGAGTTGTGCCAAACATTGAAGGTTCGTTAACTCCAGGCGGACTGCTTGTCGCATACACGCCATCAATTACTCAGGCGGTCCAAGTAAAAGAAAGCCTTGGTAAAGGTTGGACAGATGTGCGAACGCTAGAAGTGTTGCATCGCACGTGGCACATCGAGGGCATGGCCGTACGACCAGATCACAGAATGGTTGCACACACCGCGTTTCTCACGGTGGCTCGATTTATTGGCGCGAAAGAGAAGTCTTAGGGCTCAATAAAGATGCATTCGCCAGGGCATTCCTCGGCGGATTCAACAACTGCATCAATACGGCTGTCAGGAAATGAAGCCATTCCTTCAGCACCTTGAGGATTTCCCTTGGCGGCAGCAAAAATCTTGTCGCCCTCTTTCACGTAAGCGAGACCATCATCAAGAAGTGTGAAGACGTCGGGTGCAATTTCTTCGCACAATCCGTCGCCGGTGCACAGGTCCTGGTCAATCCACACTTTCATTTGGGAAACCCCTTTTTCGTGTCGCCGAATTACTTCGGCACTGCTATTTGCCCGTGTAGGCACCGCCATAGTACACGCACAGAACCAGAACTTCCATGCTTCCTGCAAGGACGAAGGTCATAGAAAGATGAAAACTTGGCACATCGAACCGCGGGGAGTGGCACTATCCCACAATCGGCAATAGTGTGCCAGTGTGGATTCAACTGAGAGGCAAGATCTCCTCGACGAAATCGCTCTTCTCCGGCATCGACTGGCTCAGGTTGCCCGGCCTGGTGAGACACCTGACGTTCACGTCACCGAGTTGACCTCCAAACTGGCACAGAGCGAATCCCAACGCGATCGACTTGCTCTTGCATTAAAGAGTGTCCGCGACGATGTCGAAAGACTGAAAGAACAAGTCGCACTTTTGTCTGCTCCTCCGTCTGGCTATGGAGTCCTTGTCGACATGAACGACGACGGGACTTTTGACATCGCCACCAATGGACGAAAGATGCGCGTCACAGCATCGCCAGAGATCGATCTTGACTCGCTACACAGGGGCGCAGAAGTACTCCTTAATGACAACTTCAACATCGTTTTGGCACGGCGCGCCGACAACAGTGGAGATGTCGTCACAGTTCAAGATGTTCTTGATGATGGAGTGCGCGTCGTTGTGTCCACACGTGGCGAAGAGAGCAAAGTGGTGGAACTCAGCGATTCCCTCCGCGGAACATTAATTCGACAAGGCGATCTCTACCGATTGGACACGCGCGCTCAACTCCTCCTTGAACGTCTCGCTCAACCCGAAGTAGAGGACCTTCTCCTTGAAGAGGTTCCAGATGTGTCCTACAGCAACATTGGTGGCCTGGATTCTCAAATTGAGATGATCGCAGATGCTGTCGAACTGCCGTTTCTTCATCAAACATTGTTTGGCGAGTTCAGACTCCAGGCTCCCAAAGGAATTCTTTTGTATGGACCGCCTGGTTGCGGCAAGACCTTGATTGCAAAAGCAGTCGCAAACAGCTTGGCCAAGAAAGTTGCTGCGACCGCAGGAGCCGACAAGAGCAAGTCATATTTTTTCAACATCAAAGGTCCAGAGTTACTAAATAAATATGTCGGCGAGACAGAGCGTCAGATACGGCTCATCTTCCAAAGAGCTCGCGAAAAGAGCGAGGAAGGCTGGCCCGTCATTGTCTTTTTCGACGAGATGGACTCAATGTTTCGAGCACGTGGCACCGGTGTTTCATCGGACATGGAATCCACAATCGTTCCTCAGTTGTTGGCCGAACTCGACGGTGTTGAGAGACTCAACAACGTCATTGTGATTGGCGCCACGAACAGAGAGGATCTCATTGATCCAGCAATCCTTCGACCCGGGCGTTTGGACGTGAAAATCAAAATTGAACGCCCCGATGACAACGGCGCGCGTCGCATCTTTGCCATGTATCTCGATTCAGAACTTCCGATTGATGAGGGTGAAATTCAAAGCGCAGGGTCCCCAGAGCGCGCTATCGACATCATGGTTGACCGGGCTGTGTCTCATATGTTCGAAACGACAACCGAAAACGAATTTCTTGAAGTGACCTATCAAAATGGTGATAAGGAAGTTCTGTACTACAAAGATTTCACCAGCGGCGCAATGATTGAGAACATTGTGAGACGAGCGAAGAAAACCGCCATTAAGCGCGTTATTGACGGTGGTCCTCGAGGTTTGCGCACGGATGATTTGATTGAGGCAATCAGAGACGAGTTCAGACAGAATGATGATCTCCCGAACACAACGAATCCCGATGATTGGGCACGCATCTCTGGCAAGAAGGGTGAACGAATCGTGTTCATCCGTACTTTGAATTCACCGTCATCGACGAGCGACAACAAACGTGGAGCTAAAGCCATTGAAAGATCAGTCTCCGGCCAATATCTCTGATTGGCATTTCTAAAAATATGGCCATCGAAAAAATCTGCGGCATAGAGACCGAGTACGGCATTCTTGTGTCCGGTCTAGACATCAGTCCAATGATGGCTTCATCGTTGCTGGTAAATGCCTATAGCGACGAGGGTCTGGCATTACGCGCATGGGACTTCACACATGAACGACCCGATATGGATGCACGAAGCGGCTGGCGCCCAGAAGCCGACTATCCAGAAGTGGACGTATTGATGGCTAACTCCATCCTCGTCAACGGAGCACGCCTGTACGTCGATCATGCTCATCCTGAGATCTCCACTCCAGAATGTCGAACAATTCGTGACGTGGTGACATTTGACAGAGCTTCCGAAGAAATCATGCGTCTTTCGCTTGAGCGAGCGAACAAAAGATTGCCAGAGGGTGCGCAGATGCGTCTCTATAAGAACAATTCCGATGGAAAAGGGAACAGCTACGGCTGCCACGAGAACTACCTGGTCAACCGTGAGACACCATTTGGAAGACTCACCGCACAAATAACGACACATTTTGTGACCCGACAAGTCTTTACTGGCGCTGGCAAAGTGGGAGTGGAAAACCCACGTGAGGGTGAGATTCGTGTGGATTTTCAGATTTCTCAACGCGCTGACTTTTTCGAGGAGCCCGTGGGATTAGAAACCACAGTGCGTAGACCCATTGTCAACACACGCGATGAACCGCACTGTGATCCTTCGCGATGGCGTCGACTTCACGTGATCGTCGGTGACGCCAACATGTCCGAGACTGCGACCTATCTGAAACTCGGATCCACTGCCATAGTGCTGTGCATGATTGAAGATGGCGCTTTTCCTGAGTCACTTGTCATTGCCGATCCAGTGACAGAAATTCGCAAGGTTAGTCACGACACATCGATGACACATCGAGTCACACTCGTTAATGGTGAACAGTTTTCCGCAATTCAGATTCAGAAGGAAATTCTGAAGGCAGCTCGAATATGGTGGTCGCAACAATCAAACGATCCACTCAGTGGAGACACGGCTGACGTGTTGGAGTTATGGCACGACATCCTTCACGGACTGGAATCCGATCCCGACAACCTTTCCCATTCGATTGATTGGATTGCCAAAAAAAGAATCGTTGAGGCAATGGCCCGTCGAGACAATCTGTCTTTTGATCACCCGCGCATTAAGGCAATCGATTTTCAGTATCACGACTTGGATTCGCGGCGATCACTTTTTAATAAGTTGAACATGAACACACTGTGTCCAGCAGGCGATGTAACCCACGCGATTCATCATCCACCAGAAGACACGCGCGCGTATTTCAGAGGGTCGTGTATTAAGAAATGGCCGTCGTCCATCTCGTCGGCCAATTGGGACAGTGTGGTGTTCGATATTGGTGAACCTGTGTTGCAACGGATTCCGATGATGGACCCACTGAAAGGAACCCGTGCACACGTTGAGCAATTGTTCGAGAAATGCCACACACCAGCAGAACTCCTCGATGCCCTTGGTGGCCAAGTGGAACAAGTCATTGACGATCCGGGCTGGTGAGCCGACTCATTCGTGAGTCGCTACCGTAGAGGACATGTCAGAACAGATTCGCCAGCCGAAAACGGGAACTTCTGGTTCGCCATCCAGCAATATCGAGTCGACAAAGACATCTGTGGGGGACAGCGGCGAGTTGACCGATGACTTGGACAACATTCTCGATCAAATTGATGAAGTTCTCGAGGCCAACGCTGAGGAATTCGTGAAGAACTACGTACAAAAAGGTGGAGAGTAAATCATC
>JBEDHS010000089.1:0-5327 GCA_041173945.1 Actinomycetota bacterium | reverse complement strand
GTGATGCACGTTGCGGCCAGCTTTTAAATTCACGTGCAACGTAATGGCTGCCGATGTTGCCAACGATGACACCGCGTGTTCGGCAAGCGAAGGGTCAAACGCAGGGTTACCAAGTGGCAAGCACTCGGGTAACTCAACGTTCCACTCGACATGAGGGCGACCGCTTAAATCGAGTGCGACTTCGACGAGAGCTTCATCGAGTGGATACAGACCACTTGCAAATCGTCGAACACCGGCTTTATCGCCGAGGGCTTCTCGCAATGCTTCACCAATCACGATGGCGACATCTTCAACAGTGTGGTGTGTATCGATGTGCAAATCGCCCGTGGCGTGCACGGTCAGATCGAATCCACCGTGGCGCGCCAATTGATCAAGCATGTGATCATAAAAAGGAATACCCGTTGAAATCGACGATTTTCCTGAACCATCGAGATCGAGAGACACCTCAATTGACGTCTCTTTTGTATTGCGCGTGATGTGGGCGGTCCGTGCCATGTCTCTATTCTCGCCGCTCACAAGCAAATCTGGCGCCTTATTTCAGACAGAATCCTGAAAAAATCGCTATCCAGCTGCCGCGATGGCAGAAACCGCATCGAGAAAAGCAGTATTTTCCGCCTCGGTGCCTACGGTCACGCGAAGACATCGCTCGAGTCGTGGCCACGAACTGCAATCTCGCACCAAGATGCCACGATCAAGCAATTGTTGCCACCATGAGGCGCCCGTGGATTCTGGCGTGCGAAACAAGATGAAGTTTGCACCACTCGGCCATACGGTCATGCCACATCGAGACAATCCTTCCTCAATGCGGGCGCGCTCCTTTTTGATTACCGCGACTCGTTGTTCCATCTCATTGGTGTACGACAACGCCGCAATGGTTGCTGCTTGCTTAAAGGCATCCAGATGATACGGAAGAACCGCGATCTGTAGTTTTTCAATCGCCCACGTCGGGCCAATTGCATACCCCACTCTCAACGCCGCGAGAGAAAGAGTTTTTGAAAAAGTTCTCGTGACAATCAACGGACGTGTTTCGTCGACCATGTCAACTGCCGACCAGTCAGCAAACTCTGCATACGCTTCGTCAACCACGACAATCCCTGTCGCGCGTTCCAACATCGCATCCAAATTCTTTTTGGGTTCCACAAGACCTGTCGGGTTATTCGGATTACACAAAAACGACACCGAAGGCGCATGGTGTGACATCACCGCATCAATTTGTTGTACATCGATTGTGAAATCGGAATGACGGTCTCCCGTGACAACCGTGGCACCTGTGACTCGAGCTATTTGTGCGTACATCTGATATGTCGGCTCAAAAGTTGCGACCGTGCGACCATGACCGCCATATGTCAGCAGGATTGTTTGCAATACTTCGTTCGAACCATTGGCAACAAATACATTCTCTGGCCTAACCCCATGACGGCGAGCAATCACATCTCGTAATTCATGCGCCGAACGATCGGGGTAACGATTCCATGCGATAGAGCGAGACACCTCAGCGAGTGATTCCACCCATCCCTCTGGTGGAGGGAACGGAGATTCGTTGGTGTTCAGGCGAACGGCAACATCAACCTGTGGTGAGTGATACCCCACCATCTCTCGAATCGCATCTCTCGGTTCAAATGTGCTCACACCAGCAACCTAATCAGTCTTTGCACTATTACCGGGCTAATTTTTCAGCTCGGGTGAGTAGTCGCTCGGCAGAAATCAGTGCGCGCTCAGCTTCATACATCGCACTAATCAAGTCTTCTGAATTGGGCCCCACGCTCTCGACCAAACTGGTCAGACGCGTTCGATATCGATTCACGGCATCCACCGCGGCTCCAAGTTCTGCCCGAATCGTCTCGTTCATCTTTCTAACGCTACTTCTTGGCAGCGATTTACTTGGACTTGGCTCGAGTGGGCATCAACGAAGACGGGCAAATGTCTTCTAACTCACAGTTGTCACAACGTGGTTTTCGTGCATCACACACACGTCGACCATGAAGAATTAAGCGCAAACTGAATTTGCCCCACTCTGCAGGTGGAAGAAACCCATTCAGCACTTTTTCGACCTTCACGGGATCTTCTTCAGTTGTGAGACCAAGGCGTCGGGACAGTCGACCGACATGGGTATCGACTGCCAGACCTGGCAGATCAAACACGACACTGCGAAGCACATTTCCTGTTTTGCGACCCACACCTGGCAAGGTCACAAGATCGTCCAGTTCACGAGGAATCTCGCCGTTGAAACGTTCAACCACTGCAGTCGCCATTCCAATCAAATTTTTCGCCTTGCTCTGATAAAAACCTGTTGAACGAACAATCTGTTCCACATCACTTTGATTGGCGACGGCAAGATCGTACGGAGTGGGATATTTGGCGAACAACACAGGAGTCACCATGTTCACCCGAGCATCAGTGCACTGCGCTGACAAAATCGTGGCAGCGAGTAGTTCGTATGGATTGGAATGAGTGAGCTCGCATTCAGCCCCGGGATACAACTCAGCGAGTCGCGATGCCACTTCTTTTGCACGCCCAGCAGGAGTTCTCGGTTTTCCCATACACACAGAAGGTACCCTGAACTCATGCGTTCTCTTGAAATCAAACGACAGATGAACGCATCGAGCATGCAGGATGTGTCTGCATTGATTGAAGACGCATGGCGAGCAGACGGTACTCGTCCACTTAATGACCACTTGTGGCTCGATTTACGCGACGGAGGTCGTGCGGGTTTTGCAGGAATCATCGCCCGCGAACCGGGTCGCTCACATCTCATTGGATATTGCCAAGTGTCGCGAGGAAATGAATCGTGGGCGCTCGATCTGATTGTGCATCCCCACTATCGCTACGACTCACTGGAGATCGCCCCCGAGTTGATGAAAACAGCTCTCGACGTTGTCGCCTCTGAAGGCGGAGGCCATGTCCACTGGTGGGTTTTCGAGCCGAACAAAGCGCATCGACACATCGCCGAGGCAGTTGGACTGCGGCCAGGGCGACGACTTCTGCAGATGCGTCGCCCGCTCCCCCTCGATGATGATGTCTTGAATGAGATGTGCGATTTTGATGTCGAGCCATTTCAGGTGGGACACGATGAACAACAATGGCTGAATTTAAACAATGCAGCCTTTGCACGTCACCCCGACCAAGGCGGGTGGACAATGGAAACGCTTCAGTCGCGGATGAAACAAGACTGGTTCGACCCATCAGGGTTTGTCGTCCATCGTCGCGACGGACAGATGGCGTGTTTCTGCTGGACAAAAATTCACCGAGACTCTGATGAGCATCTTGGAGAGATCTACGTCATCGCCGTCGATCCAACACTGAATGGACTTGGACTTGGCCGAAAGATTGCTATCGCCGGACTTCGCGATGCCACCCAGAAAGGTGCTCGTACCGCGATGTTGTACGTCGATGCGGAAAATACATCTGCAATGGCGATGTACACCAAACTTGGTTTCTCCGTTCACCATGAAGAACATTCATTCATCGGCGATGTCGCGTCATCACGAGGTGTGTCGTGAAATCACTGTACGACCCGACTCGCGAAGAGATTTCTGAGATTCTCCACAACGAACCGCGCTATCGAGTTGACCAATTGTGGTCAGGGCTCTATCAGCACTTTCACAATCCTGCCGACATCAGTACCTTGCCTCTGTCTGTGCGCACTCGTGTCATAGAGGAACTCCCGCCCGGACTTGTTGAAATTAAAAGAGTCAGCACCGACAATGGCGACACGGTGAAGTTTCTCTGGCATCTGGTGGATGGCAATTATCCGATTGAAACAGTTCTGATGTTTTATCGAGATCGCGCGACCGTGTGCGTCAGCACACAAGCGGGATGTGCGATGGGATGCGGCTTTTGCGCCACCGGTCAAGCAGGTTTTCATCGACATCTCAGCGTGGGAGAAATCGTTGAACAGGTCGTGCGCACTGCACACGAAGCACATTCTCGTGATCGCCGCATCGACAACATCGTGTTTATGGGAATGGGTGAACCACTTGCCAATGAAGCAGCAGTGTGGGGCGCCGTCGAACGTATTCACGGCGATATCGGAATCTCTGCCCGACACATCACAATCTCCACGGTTGGAATCATCCCCGGCATTCGCACATTGGCTACCCGTCCACTACCAGTGAACCTCGCGGTGTCACTGCACGGAGCACGAGACGAATTGCGCAATGAACTGGTGCCAATCAACCAGCGCTACCCGATTGCAGATCTTGTTGCAGCCTGTCAGGACTATCTGGCTGCAAAACGTCGTCGTGTCACTTTCGAATGGGCGCTGATTGACGGAGTCAATGACACAGACAGAGATGCTCACGAACTCGCCGACATTTGTGACCAACTATCGCCCAGTGCACATGTCAATCTGATTCCACTGAACCCCACACCGGGCTGGCCGACAGTGGGTAGTCCCCCTCACAAAGTTGCTGCATTTGAACAGATGCTTCGTCGACTCGGAGTCAATGCGACAACTCGCCAAAATCGCGGCACCGACATTGCTGCGGCGTGTGGTCAACTTGCTGCAGGTCAACCTGTCGCGCTTCGCGCGAAACAACGACAGATTTAGCCATTCATGTAACGCGGGTTCGCTACCGACACCTTGTCTTCAATAGTCGGGCGAAGAATACGAACAAGTTCACCGAGGCGTTCATCGAAGTTCCCATTGCGAATCTTCATCGCCAGTTCATCGGTCGATGTCACATCAAGTTGTGACATCACGTCGTGATGACGAGCGTTGACGTGGTCGGCCGCAGCATTTTCCCGTCGCACGATTTCAATGATGTTGGCAGCTACTCGTGCATGAAATGCGATACGTGAATCACTCGATGTCATCACGTCGCGTTCCAGCCACTCGCGCACCGACTCCAGTAATTCATCCGACGACGGTCGATCATGCGGGGTCTCCATCACAGCACCTCCTCTAATAGTCCAATCAGGTCGTATTCGTTTTCACACACTCGTCGACCGATAGCCGCCAATTCATGACTGCGAGACACACCAGACAAATGGGTATTGGCTTGAACGATGCACATAATTCCCCACTTGAGTGTTCCCAATATTTCCCACCAGCGCACAACGTCACGCTCTGGTCGAACACCAGCCACCTGTTCATAGGCATCAAATAACTCGTCATAATGACCCAGTCCCGCAACAGGACCTTTCCCACCAAAACGCCAGGCTCGCACGCACAGCCATCCCAAATCTTCCATCGGATCGCCCATATGGGCCAGTTCCCAATCCAGCACTGCGCGAAGCCCGCCAGCATCGACAATCACATTCCCTAAACGAAAATCACCATGAACCAACGTCGTCCTCTGAGATGTTGGTCGATTGTTCTCAAGCCA
>JBEDHS010000088.1:0-15275 GCA_041173945.1 Actinomycetota bacterium | reverse complement strand
GCCAATTTCCAGTACGCAAACGCGACATAAAAATCAAGTTGTGAGATGTCTCTGCCCGACACTTCTGCGTAACGCTGTGCAAGTTGTGCACGATTCATGAACCCATCTGCTGTGTTGACTGGGTTCGACCACGCACTTGCGGCATCGTCTGGACCATTCCAATAGACCATCAATAAACCCAAGTCGGCCATTGGATCACCAAGTGTGCAAATCTCCCAATCCAGAACCGCAATCACATTGCCGGTCGTGTCAACCATGCAATTGTCGAGTCGATAGTCGCCATGAACCAATGTGGCAGGACCTTGTTCGGGAATACGTTTTGACAGCTCTTCAAAGACTGAATCCACAAGGGGAAGTTCGCGCGTTCGCTGTTCAACGATGTTGCCGTGCCAACGCTTCAGTTGGCGGGCAATGTATCCATCATGGCGACCAAGGTCTGCAAGTCCGGCCACATCAAGATTCACGGCATGAATAGCCGCCATGGTGTCAACGATTGATTCGCTTGCTCGACGACATCCGCTTGGCCCGAGTACTTCTTCGGCGGAGGCCTTGTCGCGGATCACATGCCCATCGACAAAAGACATCACATAGAACGGCAGTTCATTGATTGTGTCGTCAGTGCATAACCCCAGTGCGGGCGCAACAGGAACGGGTGTCGACGCTAAACCAGCGATGATTTTGTATTCACGCGTCATGTCATGAGCGCTTGCCAGACGATGACCAAGCGGGGGACGCCTGAGAACGTAGGAATGTCCTGCTGCATCATCAACTTTGAAGGTCAGATTCGAATGACCACCCGCGATTTGTGTGTAGTGAAATGGAGGCGTCGCGCCGTGGATATTGCTCGCTAACCAGCTCTCGACTCGCTCGCTGATTCCATGGGGAAGGTTCACCCCTCAAAAACTACCTGTATCGTGCCCCCATGGCCCTAGACGTCACAGATGCAACATTTCAGGCCGATGTGGTCGAGCGTTCGGTCTCCACGCCCGTCATTGTCGATTTTTGGGCTCCATGGTGCGGACCCTGTAAGACACTGACTCCCATTTTGGAAAAAGCCACCGATGCCACAAATGGACAAGTCGTGTTGGCAAAGGTGAATGTGGATGAAAACCCTGGCCTGTCTCAAGCATTCGGGATTCAATCAATTCCAACCGTTGTCATCTTCAAAGGGGGACAACCCGTCGACGGGTTCGCCGGTGCACAACCACAACATGTCATCGAACAACTTGTGCGCACCTTGCTTCCCGATCCCACTCAACTTCGTGTCAATGAATTATTGACCCAAGGCACCGAAGAGTCCTTGCGTGATGCTGTTGCGTTGGCGCCCGGTAACGAGGATGCGGTGTGTTCATTAGCTGAACATCTTGTGCGCACCGGCGGAGCTGAAGAAGCCTTGACACTGCTTGCTCGACTCCCCGAGACAGATCGCGTGCGTCATATCGCAGCCGCTGCTCGTCTGTCGATGAATCCTGTGGACAATTTTGATGAAGAGTTGACTGCGTTGCTCGAGCGAGTAAAAACCGATGAGACTGCCCGCCAGGAATATCTCGACATTTTGGAAACGATGGGGCCAGATGATCCCCGCACCGCGAAATTTCGCAAGATGCTGACTGCACGTTTGTTCTAATCCAATTTTCCAAGCATCAACCGGTGTGCTCCACATCGTGGAGATGAATCGCGAGAACATTCTTTCTCTTCTCACTCGTGCTCGGTACTGGGTCGATTTCATCGGCCCTCGTCGATTGATCTCCGGTGTTGTGACCGCTGTGGCGGCAGTGGTGCTGTTGTGGTTGGTATTGCGACCCACTCCGACGCCGGTTGAATCTTTGCTACCGGTTGCCACTTTTCCTCCGTCTTCGTCCACAGTGGTCTCATCACCTCTTACTGTTCATGTTGCAGGAGCAGTCAACAGCCCGGGTGTGTACCAGTTGCCCCCTCGATCGCGCGTTGTCGATGCATTAACTGCTGCAGGCGGGCCGTTGAAAAAAGCAGATCTGGAACGAATTAACTTGGCACAACTTTTGGTCGACACCGAACAGGTGTACATCCCCACACAAGTATCTCGGTCACCAACACCAACAATCGCACCACGTCATCGCCCCACCACCACACTTGCTTCACCTTCGAATGGAAATTCCGATTCATCGCCGACACGTGGGTTGGTCAATCTCAACACGGCAACGGCCGCACAACTAGATGAATTACCTGGCGTGGGTCCGGCAACAGCGAAAGCAATTCTTGACTATCGGGAATCGAAAGGAAAATTTTCGAAAGTGGAAGATCTGATGAATGTGGCTGGTATCGGTGCATCAAAATTTGCGGCACTGAGAGATTTAGTGGTGGTGTCGAACTAGCAACTCGCGAGGTGCCATCGGTGTCGAACTAGAGAGCACCCAACAAGAGAGCGCCAAGTGCGAGCGCCACCGCTGCACCAATCCACAGACCCAAACTCATCACGACGAATTCTTTTGTCCACTCTCGCCAACCCACCACTGGCCGTCGTGCGACTCGAGAGGCAACTACCTGGCCAAGCAACCACCACAACACGGCGCTGAGGCCAACAGCCAAGAGCATCCGCGACGACCCACCGGCTGCGGGCATTCCCAAAATCGGCATCACAGGTAGCGCCATCACCATCAACACAAACGAGACAACCCCGCCGATGAGCCCAGAGAACAACCAGCCCAAAATCGCTCCGGCACACCACAACACGGCAGCGATACCGATGCCCATCACTCCGCCTCCACGGCGAACGGAACGCCGAGTCGAGAAAATTCCACCAGGAAGCAAATCTTTTGGTGAAGGGGGACTCGATGGCACGTCTTTATCGTACGTTGCGCACGCTAACCCGCCGAGTCATTCAATGCACAGTGGTCATTGGTTGTTGTGGGTTGTGGTGTTATGGACGTCGATATTCCTCGGTGAAGATCTGCCCCAGTTGCGCACTCTTCGTTGGCCGATGCTTTTTGTCGTCGCATGTGTTTTCACGGTGCTTCTCGCTCGACGCGCCATATTTTTTCTTGCTGTGTGTGTTCTCGGTATGACGGGGTTGAGCTCTGGTGCAAGTGCATGGCACGGACACAATCATGGTGTCGAAGGAGAGTGTCGGGGAATTGCGATATTGCGAAGTGACCCAGAACTTTTTACCGCCGGCACATCTGTAGTGGTTGAACTGAACGGTGTTCGTTATCGGGCGAGTGCATTCGGAATGCCAGGGCGACGTCTCGCGCAGCGATTGAGTGGAGAATCGGTGTATGTCGGTGGTCAATGCGGACTATTGACTGGAGATTTTTCGCGACGCGACCGAGTGAAACACATTGTGGGGAAAATGTCGATCACTGAAGTATCTGAACAGTTCGGCGAAGGTTCGGCTTTTATTCGAGCGGCGAATCGTATTCGCGGCGTCATCGCTGAAGGAGTGGCATCAATGTCGCCCGAAAACAAAGCACTCTTTCTCGGATTAGTCATAGGCGATGATCGTGCGCAACCACAAGATATGGTGCAACGATTTCGAGACAGTGGGTTGTCGCATCTGTGCGCAGTTTCTGGTCAAAACGTTGCATTTTTGTTGATCTTGATTCGTCCGTTGACCGCGCGTCGTCATCGTGTTGTCGCGTGGGCAATCAGCATTGTCGTCATTGCGTGGTTTGTGGTTGTCACAAGAGGTGAACCCTCGATTATTCGCGCTTCGGTGATGGCTGGGTTGGTGGCAACGTCTGCTTTGGTGGGCAAAGCTCTCGATACTCGCATTGTTCTGTCATGCACGGTACTTGGACTATTACTCATCGACCCGATGTTGGCATGGAGCGTGGGGTTCGCTTTGTCGGTGGCTGCCACTGCGGGCTTGGCTTGGTTTGCCGGTGTGTGTCATCGGATTCTCCGTAGTGGCAACACGATTGCATCAACCGTGGCAGCTCAATTAGGAACAACTCCAATATCGCTGTGTGTTTTCGGAACAGCACCCATCATGTCGCTCGTAGCAAATCCTTTTGCGATCCCGGTCGCTGGAGTGGTGATGACAATCGGGCTTCCCTTGTCGATACTTGCAGTCGTGTTCCCCACGTTCTCAGAGATCGTGGGTGCAGTGTTAACGGTGCCCGTTGAATGGGTCGATTCAGTGGCAACAGTGTCGGCGTATCTGTCGCCGCCGGGTGCGGTGAATGCGATCTTGTGGTGCTGTCTGGGGCTCTTCATTATGTGGCGACGACGCAGTATCTCCCCGGCGAGCGGGCGCCATGGCCTTTAGTTGTGGCAGGGTAGAGGGGTGAGTATCTATCTGATCTCTGGCGACGAAACGTTGATCAGTTTGGAGATGACGTCACTTGTTGATCGTCTGGTTGGAGACGAAGATCGATTAATGATGGTGGATGATTTCGATTGTTCTGACTCCAACTTTTCACTCGGTGCTGTCGCCGATGCACTCACCACGATGTCACTGTTCATGGAGCGAAAAGTGGTCGTTGTCCGGCACCTGCACGATCTTGATGCAGGTCATGTCGATGCGTTTGTCGAAGCAGTAGACAATTGCATTCCCGAAGTAGACCTTGTGATGACGGTGACGGGAAAATTGACAAAAGCGATTGCCGATGCGGCAAAACGTGGAAAGGCCCAAACCATTGGCGCCACCGTTGTCAGTGGTCAAAAAGAGCGCATCTCATGGGTGGAAGAACGTCTTGTTGAAGCGGGTTTCACCTACTCTGCCGACGTCGCGCGTGTTATCGCGACGTGGTTCGGCAGCGACCATGCGCGCATCGCGGGGCTGATCTCAACGCTGACGTCTGCCTACGGAGAAGGTGCAAAGTTGACACGCACCGATGTTGAGGTGTTCTTGGGTGAAGCGGGAAGTGTCGCACCGTGGGATCTCACCGATGCGATTGATGCAGGCGATCCGAACAAGGCACTTGTCATGTTGCATCGCATGATGATTGATTCGCACCCCATGCAAATTCTTGCGCTACTTGCTAACCGGTACGCACAGATGATGAAGATCGATGGTCGCGGAGTGCGTACCGCCGAAGACGCTGTTGCCATCTTGGGAGGAAAACCATTCACCGCAAAAAAGGTTTTAGAGCAATATCAGCGCTTGGGAAGCGCCGGGATCTCGAGAGCAATGTCGTTATTGGCTGCAGCAGATGTTGACTTGCGCGGCGGAAAAGACTGGTCACCAGAGATGGTGATGGAAGTACTTGTTGCCCGGCTTGCACGCTTGGGCGGCGCGACGAGTGCGCGAGTTACTTCGCGGCGTTAAGGCGCTTCATCAAACGGCTCTTGCGACGAGCAGCAGCGTTTGGATGAATGATTCCTTTTGCTGCAGCAGAGTCGATGCGCTTGACGGCAGAGCGAACAGAAGCATCAGCCTCGGGTGTACCTGCGGACGCGAGTGCGTTGCGTGTACGGGTCTTAATTTCACTTCGGACAGCCTTGTTGCGATCGGCCGCCTTGGCGTTGGTGATGATGCGCTTCTTTTGGCTCTTGATGTTTGCCACGTTGGTCAAGGCTAGCGGTGTATACCCCCGTCACCAACCGCCACAGGTAGGCTCAAAACTGCCCATGGACATCTCCAAAATCCGCAATTTCTCGATCATTGCCCATATTGACCATGGCAAGTCGACTCTGTCTGATCGCATCCTTGAACTCACTGGTGCGGTGCAGGCCCGCGACATGAAGGCTCAGTACCTCGACTCAATGGATCTGGAGCGCGAGCGAGGAATCACGATCAAGGCCCAAAACGTGCGCGTGTCGTGGAAGGGCCACACTTTTCACCTTATTGATACTCCTGGCCACGTTGACTTTGGCTACGAGGTCAGTCGATCGTTGGCCGCATGTGAAGGTGTGGTGTTGGTGGTCGATGCCGCACAAGGCATCGAGGCACAGACCCTTGCCAATTGTTATTTGGCGCTCGAGAACGACCTGGAAATTGTCGCAGTGCTCAACAAGATCGATCTCCCCGCAGCCGACCCCGATCGATACGCGCAAGAAATCGAGAACATCTTGGGAATTCCTGCCGAAGACATTTTGCGCATCTCTGCCAAAACCGGTGAAGGCGTACCTGATTTGTTGGACGCAGTCATCGAAAGAATTCCCGCACCGACAGGCGACCCAGATGCGCCTTTGCAAGCTCTTATTTTCGACTCACAATTCGATCAATACCGAGGAGTGGTCTCGAGTGTTCGTGTGATGCAGGGTCGACTCAATTCGGGGAGTCGTTTGCAGTTCATGCAGGCAAGAGCCACTCACGATGCGATTGAGATTGGCGCACGTCAGCCCACACCACATCCACTTCCTCAGTTAGGGCCTGGTGAAGTGGGATATCTCATCGCAGGTATTAAAGATGTCGCCGAAGCACGAAGTGGTGAAACGGTGACGACATTGTCGGGCGGAGCGTCTGCGCCATTGCCGGGGTACCGAGATCCGAAAGCGATGGTGTTTTGTGGTTTGTATCCCATCGACGGTGACGATTTCGAGAACCTTCGCGAGAGCATTGAAAAACTGAAGTTGAATGATGCGTCGATTACCTACGAACCAGAGTCCTCTGGTGCGTTGGGATTTGGATTCCGATGCGGATTTCTGGGTCTCTTGCATATGGAGATTGTCAAAGAACGACTCGAAAGAGAATTCAACTTGGCACTGATCGCGACTGCACCATCTGTTGCGTATCGAGTCACAAAAACAGACGGGGAAGTCATCGTGGTGGAAAACCCCGCCGATCTTCCACCTACTCAAAACGTCAACTACATCGAAGAACCTTTTTTCAAAGTCAGCATCATCACACCGAAGGACTACACCGGAACCCTGATGGAACTGTGTCAATCTCGTCGCGGCGAAATGGTGAAGTTGGAGTACTTGTCTCCAGAACGTGTGGAACTGCATTACCTCATCCCACTTGCCGAGGTTGTTGTCGATTTCTTCGACCAAATGAAGAGCAGAACGCAAGGGTATGCAAGTCTCGACTACGAGCTTGATGGGTATCGCCCGTCGAACTTGGTGTTGGTGGATATTTTGTTGAACGGTCAGGCAGCCGATGCCTTCAGTACCATCGTCCATCGAGATAAAGCGTTTGACTACGGACGTCGCATGTGCGAGAAATTGCGCGAATTAATTCCTCGACAAATGTTCGATGTGCCCATCCAGGCCGCCATCGGTGGAAAGGTGATCGCGCGAGAGACCGTCAAGGCAAAACGTAAAGACGTGTTAGCGAAGTGTTACGGCGGCGACATAACACGTAAGCGAAAGTTGCTCGAAAAACAGAAAGAGGGCAAGAAAAAGATGAAGGCAATTGGTCGGGTTGAAGTGCCCGGCGACGTTTTCATTAGTGCCCTGAAATTGGACGACTAAATGGTCATGTCCCCGGCCGAGACATCGCGAGGGGGAACCTTCCGCTCGTTACGTCACAGAAATGTGCGGATTTATTTTCTCGGCCTGTTGGTCTCGAACATCGGCTCGTGGTTGCAATTCACAGCAACGTCTGTTCTGTTGTATGACCTCAACAAAAAAGCCACCGACGTCGGATTGAACACCCTGTTTCAGTTCTTGCCGATGTTGATTCTTGGTGCATGGGCGGGAGGATTTGCCGATCGACACGACCGACGCACTGTCGCGATATTCACCCAGGCAGGTCTCGGTCTACAGGCAGTATTTTTAGCGGCGGCCGATTTCAGTGGAAATGCCACCTTGCCGGTTGTGTTGAGTGCGTCATTGATTTTGGGAATCGTCAATGCAATCGACAACCCATCGCGTCGTGGTCTTGTCACCGAGTTGGTTGAGCCCGTCGAGATTTCAAATGCGATGTCGTTGAACACGACGGTGATGACAGGCTCTCGTATTTTTGGGCCAGCACTTGCCGGGCTCTTCATTGGTCCATTGGGAACAGCATGGCTGTTTGCCTTGAATGCGTTGTCGTTTATCGCAGTGTTGGTCTCTTTGTTCATGATTCGACGTAGCGAAATGATTCCGGTCACGCCCGCACCACGCTCGGGTAAACCTGTGCGTGAGGCACTGCAATTCGTGAACGCCGACCCCGTGTTAAAGCGGACGTTCATTGCCTTCACGATTGTGTCGACATTCGCTTTCAATTACGGAGTGGTGTTGCCAAAGTTGAGTGACACTCGATGGGGGGTTCCGGGTGCATTTCCGTGGATGCTGACAGTCATCAGCATTGGCAGCATCGTGGGTTCTCTCGCCACCGCGCGCTTACCAGAGGTGAACGGACGTTGGTTCATGTGGGCAACCATGTTGTGCGGAGTGTCAGCAATTGCCTTGGCATGGTCACCCAACATCGTTGTTGCATTCATTGTGGGCGTGCCCTTGGGCGCAGGTGGCACAGCGTGTGTGGCGGCGATGAACGGTCTGAGCCAGTTAAAGACACCGCCCGAGATGCGTAGTCGCATGTTGGCACTCGTTGCAGTGGCATTTCTTGGCTCCACTCCCATTGGTGGTCCAATCACCGGATGGGTCGCCGACAACGTAGGTGTTGAGTGGGCACTTGGTTACGGTGGAATCATCGCAATTTTGTGTGTACCAATGTTGAGGAAGCTGACATGAGTGTTGCACTGTGGTGGATTCGACGCGATATGCGTCTCGCCGACAACATGGCACTTCAGGCTGCCGCCGCTGAGGGTTCTGTTGTGCCTGTGTTCGTTGTTGACCCAACCTTTGCTCATGCAGGTGCTGCGCGCCGCGAATTCATGTTCAACGTTTTACGTGCACTCGATACATCGATGGGTGGTGCGCTGGTCGTTCGATATGGCAATCCTGCCGTCGAGATCGTTGATGTAGCAAAAAAAGTAGGTGCAAAAACGGTGCATATTGCAGCTGACTTCGCGCCTTATGGTCAGCGACGCGATGGGGAAGTGCGCACTGCGCTCTCTGCAGTGGGTGTCACTCTTGTCGAATCAGATACGCCGTACGTCATACGACCTGGAACAGTGCGAAAAGACGATGGAACAGCTCTTAAAGTTTTCACACCGTTCTATAAACGTTGGTTGACACATTCGTTCGATCACGCGGCAGATGCACAGGTCAGTTATGAAAACGCATCCACACTGAATCAGGGATTTCCCGATGCAGTAGACACAGATTGTGTTCTGATGCCCGCTGGTGAAGACGCCGCTTGGGATCGATGGCATGAATGGTCGCCAACGGGGCTTCACACATACAAAGAAGAGAGAAACAACCCTGGAGTTGATGGGACGTCTCAACTATCTCCGTACCTTCGATTCGGAGTGATTCATCCGCGACAACTCTTGGCAGTTCTGCCAGCCGCCGCAGGAAGTGATCACTTTCGTAGCGAAATCGCATGGCGCGAGTTTTATGGCGATGTGCTCTTTCATCAACCGCACACAATGTGGGAGAACCTGCAGAGCAAAATGAATGCGCTTCCCGTCGACACAGGGAAAGATGCAGAGAAAAAGTTCGCTGCCTTCTGTGCCGCCCAGACCGGTTATCCCATCGTCGACGCCGGCATTCGTCAGATGTTGAACACAGGCTGGATGCACAACAGGGTGCGCATGATCGTTGCAAGTTTTTTGGTCAAAGATCTGCATCTTCCATGGCAATGGGGTGCGCGGTTCTTCATGAAGCATTTAATCGATGGTGACATTGCCTCGAATAATCACGGCTGGCAATGGACGGCGGGAACCGGTACCGATGCCGCACCATATTTTCGAGTCTTCAATCCCACGGGCCAAAGCGAGAAATTCGATCCGTCGGGCGAGTACCTGCGTCGGTGGATTCCTGAAATTGCCGACTTATCGAATAAAGACATCCATAATCCGTCACAATTGGGTCTACTTGCGCCAGAGAACTATCCCATCCCGATGGTCGATCACGCACACGAGCGCGAAGTGGCATTGACGCGCTACAAAATCGTCAGCGGAAAGTAAAATTGCACTCGCAATGTTGGATGAACGAAAAACCGCAATTCTCCGTGCAGTCGTGCAGGAGTATGTCGCCACGGGTCAACCTGTGGGTTCGACACACATTGCTGCACTTCCATCGGTAAAGGTGTCGTCGGCAACCGTTCGAAACGAGATGGCCACACTCGAACAAGAGGGCTATCTCGCCCAACCCCACACATCAGCGGGTCGAATCCCCACCGACAAGGGATATCGCCACTTCGTTGACTCCATTTCCCCCGAAGGAAATCTGGCGGGCGAGCAAATGTCGCAGGTGGGTGAATTCTTTCAAGCAGCACACGGTCGATTGGAAGATTTGCTTCGACACACCACAACATTGCTCGCCAACATCACCAAGCACACCGCCGTTGTCGTGGGTCCAGAAGTGGAAACAACAACCGTGCGGGCGATTCATATCAGCCGTGTCACCCCGAGAACCGCAACCGTTGTTGTCGTGTTGTCAAACCACAGTGTTGAAAATGAAACCATTGGTGTGTCCGAAGATATTTCCGATGAGCATTTTGCACGAGCTGTACAGCACTTATCTCTGATGCTTGTCGATCATTCCCTCGCCGATGTCGACACGGTTCCCTCGACAAATGATGCTCATGTCGATTCGGTGTGTTTCGCCACGATAAATGCACTGTCGAGACATCGAAAAGATAAACCAGTCTTTGTGGGGGGCGCGGCCTCGCTTGCTAACGCCTTTGACGCAGTCGATGTGGTGCGTGACGTCTTGACAACAATTGAACAGCAATTTGTTGTCGTGACATTGCTGCAAGATTTGCTCGATCGAGGGTTGTCCGTATCGATTGGCGCCGAACACGGCATTGAACAGTTATCTGCATGTTCTGTGATTGTTGCGCCAGTGATTGCTGATGGCGAGACAATCGGTTCAGTGGGTGTGCTTGGACCCACACGAATGAATTACCCGCAAGCACTCAACACAGTTGAAGTTGTCTCTAGTCAATTGGGTCGACGAATCGAAGAGGGCGCATCATGAGCGTCGACTATTACGAATTGATTGGTGTGCAGAGAAATGCCTCTGCAGACGAAATCAAGCGGGCCTATCGCAAACGCGCGCGCGAGTTGCATCCGGATGCGAACCCCGACAATCCAGAAGCAGAAGAGAAATTCAAAGAAGTGGGGCGCGCCTACGAGGTGTTGTCCGATCCCGATTTGCGCGCACGCTACGACAGATTTGGTGAGGCAGGCGTGTCATCTGGCGGAGGCGGCGGAGACCCCTTTGGTGGAGGCGGATTCGGCGACATCTTTGAAGCGTTTTTCGGCGGGGGAGGCTTTGGATCGCAACGTCAACCCACGGGCCCTCCTCGAGGTCAAGATCTCGAAGTGACCGCTCGCATCACATTGGATGATGTTTTGAATGGATCGCAAGTAACAGTCCAAGTGAACACTGCAATCGCATGCGAGGCGTGTTCAGGTTCTGGAGCTGGTGCGGGTACGGAACCTGTTCAGTGCTCTGAGTGTGGAGGGCTCGGCCAAGTTCGCCGCGTTCGTCAAAGCATGTTGGGTCAAATGGTGACAACAGGACCGTGTGGGCGTTGTGGCGGAATGGGCCAGGTGATTGTGACGCCGTGTTCATCGTGTTCTGGTGAAGGACGCATCATGTCCAAAGAGTCCTACACCGTTGATGTGCCGGCGGGAATTCGTAGCGGACAGACATTGCGATTGGCTGGTCGCGGAGCAGTAGGGCCGAGAGGTGGAGCACCGGGCGATTTGTATGTTCACGTTGCCGTGGCACAACACGAACACTTTGCGCGCGATGAAGATGACCTTGTGTACGTCTTGGAAGTGTCAATTGTTCAAGCCACTCTCGGAACGCACACCGTCTTGCAAGCACTAGATGGTGAACTGGATCTTGTGATTCCACCGGGAACGCAACACGGAAAACAATTCGTTGCACGGGGACGAGGCTTGCCACACCTCCAGGGTCGTGGCCGCGGCAATCTCATTGTGCGGGTTGCAGTCAAAATCCCCACGTCCTTGACGCAAGAGCAAGAAGATCTGTTGCGTCAATACGCACAGTTGACGGGAGACGACGTGTCGCCTCCCGATAAAAGTCTGTTCTCGAAAATCAAATCGGCGTTTTCGTGATTGAAGAACTTCGTCGTTCGGCCGCACACGTCTTTGTCGACAATCTCGATGTTCCCCAACTCTCCGACGACGATTTTCACCATCTCGGCCGTGTGATGCGACTACGTCGAGGAGAAGACGTGTCATGTAGCGATGGCGCGGGTCATTGGCGAATGACGAAGTGGGATGACGGTTTGTGCGAACTCGGCGAGGTTCATCACGTAGCACCACGGCACAAGAGAGTGACCCTCGGTGTTGTGCCCGTCAAAGGCGATCGCACAGATCTCGTGATGGAAAAACTTGTCGAAATCGGCGTTGACCGAATCGTGGTTCTTCACCCCACCGACCACAGCGTTGTGCGCCCATCACCGGACAAAGTCGGGAACATGATGGATCGCTTTCGTCGAATCGGACGCGCAGCTGCCATGCAATCTCGTCAAGTTTTTTTACCCGAAGTCGTCGGTCCACTGCATTTAACCGAGGTTCTCTCCAACACCGATGAGTTCGGTGTCATAGGCGTTGCCGAGCCTGGAGGAAATAGTGACGTGGCAACTGTGGACACTTTGCTCATCGGTCCCGAGGGCGGATTCAGCCCTTCTGAAATAGCAGCCGCGTCACATTTGGTCACTCTGGGTGATTCTGTTCTTCGGGCGGAAACCGCTGCCATTGTTGGGGCGACTTTGATGGTCGCACATCGCGGTCTGTAAATAGACCACACTGGGTGGTGGTATGGCTAGTTATTCCGACGACGAACTTCTCCACGATTCTCCCTTTACTCGGTTAGTTGGAGAGCGCCTACGGCGCATTCGTCAGCAAAAGAAACTGTCGCTGTCCGATGTCGAGTCGACAAGCGATAGCGAATTCAAAGCATCGGTTCTGGGAGCTTACGAACGAGGCGAGCGAGCAATTTCTGTCCCACGCCTCGAACGTTTGGCACGTTTTTATGGTGTCAGTATCGACCAACTTCTCCCTCGCGAAAATTTCAGCGTCTCACAGGCCGGTGCGGCCGACGCGGTCACAAAAAAGTTACGAATTGATGTCGCCAAATTGTCATCGATGAATGGTCAACAATTCGAGATGTTGGAGCGCTTCTTGCGCATGATTCAAGTACAACGTCAGGATTTCAACGGCAAAGTCATCACAGTACGCGGACATGACACGCGAGCGATTGCGGTGATGCTGGATGTGCCAGTTGATCAAGTGGGGGACAAGTTGGCCGAACTCGGGTTACTTTTTGTCCCACCGGCGGCATAATTTTTCCATGTCAGAGTTTGGGGTGTACGTGCACATCCCTTTTTGTCGCCATCGCTGTGATTATTGCGCATTTGCAACATGGACTGACAAAGATGCAGTAATCGTCGATTACGTTGAGGCGGTGTGTCGCGATATTGAACAGTCGCGCACGCGCGGACTACCAGTGGTTGACACCGTCTTTTTCGGTGGAGGAACACCCACGCGAATCGATGCGCGTTACATCGCACAAATTGTTCGCGCTCTGCCGTTAAGTGACAATCCGGAAGTGACCGTGGAATGTAATCCTGATGACGTCACGCCCCAGATGATGGAGATCTTCGCAGATGCTGGAGTCAATCGCGTGAGTATCGGAGTGCAATCGATGGTTCCCCACGTCCTTAATACGTTGGGACGCACTCACAATCCCGACAATGTGGGTGCATCAATTGATGCTGCACGTCGCGCGGGAATCACGTCAATCAACTGCGATGTCATTTATGGATCTGTTGGTGAATCACTCGATGATTGGCGAACAACCATTGAAGGTGTCATCGCGCTCGGGGTGACACATGTATCGGCGTATGGTTTGACGGTTGAGCCAGGTACTGAACTCTCGCTTGATCCGAGTCGTCATCCCGATGATGACGACCAAGCCGACAAGTATCTACTCGCCGATGATGTATTGACATCGGCGGGCTTTGAAAATTACGAGATCTCAAACTGGGCAATACCTGGGCACAGTTGTCGCCATAACAAGGTGTATTGGTCACAGGGCAATTACCAAGGGTTCGGATGTGCCGCGCACTCTCACCTCGATGGTCGGCGATGGTGGAATGTGCGAACCCCCGAGCGATACATCGCATGTATTCGCAGTGGCGACAGTGTCGAAGCATCCGATGAGATCTTGGACATCGAGACGAGGGTTCGAGAGGGGTTAGAGCTTTCACTTCGCACATCAGATGGTGTTCCCGTTGGTGTCCTTGACGAAGACGAACTAGTGGGATTGGTTGAACGCCGCGGAACTCGTGTGGTTCTCACGCGCCAGGGACGGTTGCTGGCAAACGAAGTGAGTCTCAGACTGCGACCCCGATAGAGTAGGGGCGTCCACTTTTAGGGCGCGTAGCTCAGTTGGTTAGAGCGCTACCATGACACGGTAGAGGTCCCGGGTTCGAGTCCCGTCGTGCCCACCATTTGTTTGTGTGTCGAATACGTGAACATTTCATCATGTGGCTCCGACTGGATTGTTACTACTCGGTAATCTCGAGGTATGCCTAGAAGCGGTGCTCGACTTCCAAAAAGTGAAGCAACCCGCCTCAAGTTATTGGACTGTGCAGCAGAAGAAATTCTTGAATTAGGTCCAGATCGAATTGGATTCACATCCATTGCTCGCCGAGCCGAATTGTCAACGGGTGCTCTCTATGCGCGCTATGAAAACGTCGACGAACTGCTCTTGGAAGTCTGGATGCATCGTGGATTGCCGACCTTGCGTCGGCTTGTTGCCGATATGGAAGAGTCTCTTGTCTTACCTGCTGGAAAGGATGCTCGGCAACGTATTGCTCAGCAATTACGCAAGCCTGATCCAGATTTAGCGTTATTGACCAAATTGCTGATGATTGCCCGTCGGAACGAAGCAGTTGGTGAATTTGTCATTCCTTCCACAGTCGACGTTGTTGAGAAAGCGCGTGCGTCAACACCGGCATTTGATTTCTATCTGGGACAAATTTTGGGAATCACCATGGGGGTGCAGTCAACGGGGTTCACGGGTCTGGATTGGTTGGCGCCCGTGAACATCGTGGCCTCATCTGTCCGCGATGCGGTGGTTGCTGTCAAGATCGACCCGTCAAGTCCCGCTATTCCAGAAACGGGAACTTCAGGTCCAGAGCTCGACGACACCGATGCGCGACTTTTCTCCGCCGTCACTCGAGTGATTTCTCGAGTCGGTGTTGACAACGCGACGGTGTCTCGCATTGCCAGACACGCAGATATCAATCCTGCATCCATTTACTTACGGTACGAAGACAAAGAAGCATTGCTCGCTGCCTGTATCGCGCACAC
>JBEDHS010000087.1:0-2650 GCA_041173945.1 Actinomycetota bacterium | reverse complement strand
CCGTGGATGTGTTCGGCCCCGTGGGTGTATTGCTCGGGACTTTCTGGTTTGACCACTGTGTCGAATGATTCGATGATTCGGCCCGTTCCATCGATGACGATGGCTGCCATTTGAATAATGCGATCGGTGGTGGGGTCGATGCCAGTTGTTTCGAGGTCGACAACAACAAATGACACGTTTGCCAGTGAATGTTGTGTCTCGCTTGGGGTGTCAATCATTGAAATGCACAGTAGTTGCTGGGTGGTACACGGATGAATTTCACAAGGTGGTGTGTGGACGCGCGAGGAGCATCACTGCGCACATTATGCAGGTGGCGTCATCACATCGATGATTGTTTGACGATCGAAGTAATCGCGCCACAAGGTGATTTTCCCATCGCGAATTTTGAAGACGCCAGCCACCGGTAATGTTGCCCAACGACCGTGTATTTCCACTCTGTCGTCTCGTTCATTCAATACGGTGGCATCGTTCATTGTTCCTGAGGATGTTTGTTCCAAGATCTCCCAGTCAATTCCCGTGCACATCGAAAAAAATCCTGACAGGGTCTCGGTTAATGCAGTTGGACCAAATGCTTTGCCCATCGGGACGTTGTCATATTCAAAGTCATCCGAGACCATCTGTGCTGCTGCTTCGAGGTCTCGTCTCACCAATGCGGCGATGAATTCACGAACGAAAGAGTCGGGAGTGGTTTCCATGTGACACAGTGTGTCACAGACGTCTACAGCAACTCTGCAGCCAAACTGGCAACCTCGCTGCGCTCACAGGCAGCCAAGGTGACATGTCCGAAACAATGTTGATTGGTGAACGCATGGATGAGAACCGCCAAGGCGTTGTTCGACTCTCCCATGTATGGCGCATCAATTTGGCTCGTGTCGCCCGTGAACACCACTTTGGTTCCCTCTCCGATGCGGGTCAGGATTGTCTTCAATGTGGTGGGCTCGAGGTTCTGGGCTTCGTCAACAACCACAAATTGGCGATGCAGCGAGCGTCCGCGCAAGAAGGTGACTGATTCAAGCGAGAGTTGTCCTCGTGAGGTGAGATCGTCAATGAGTCGGCGAGCGTCATGACTACTTCGTTGGTCGGTCAGTGCAACGATCGCGTCATGAATTGCAGACATCCATGGGTCGAGTTTTTCATCGAGACCGCCGGGGAGAAATCCCACATCTGCTCGACCGACCGGCACGAGCGGACGATAGACCGCAAGACGTTCATAGAGACGCGATTCGACGACTTGCTCTAGGCCAGCTGCGATCGCCATGACAGTCTTGCCGGTACCTGCACGTCCATCGAGTGCGACAACGCTGACGTCTGGATCCAAGAGAAGTTCGAGAGCGAAACGTTGTTCCTTGGATCGCGCGCGTAAACCCCACGCCTCTGGTGATGATGCAGGCAAAAGTTCAACCATTTCGCCGCGACACCGAACAAGGGCGGACTGAGATCCTGATTTCACGACAGCAAATTCATTCACAATCAGCGAGGCAGAATCAGAAAACTCCGAAGTAGGAACTTCGCCATGTTCGTACAACGCATTGACAACTGAACTTGGCACATCGATGGTGAACCAGCCCATTGGTCGTGAAATCGCAGCGCGCCCGACCGGCTGATGTTCAGCTGCCACCAAACCGAGGTGTGCTGCCTTGATGCGCAGTCCCGCATCGTTTGAAATCACCTGTGTCGGGGCGATTCGCGACTGTCCGAGGGCGGCCCCGATAATGCGATTGTCGGGCACTTCTGGGTTGAGGCCGTGGTGGGTGAGGGTGTCCTTTTGGATCCCGTTGACCTCAATATGCAATGTCGCACCCTCTGGGTCTGGCCCCAAGGGAACAGGGTGATGAATCGAGCCGCCTGCGCGACGTCGAAGGTCTTCAATCGTGCGCAATGCCGTGCGCGCTGCACGCCCTACGTCATCAGGTCGACTCTTTAGTCCGTCGAGTTCTTCAACAACTGTGAGAGGGATGACGATGTCACAACCAGGGAAAGAATGAAGACAACCGGGGTCTGCTACGAGAACCGATGTGTCGAGAACAATGCGTGTACGCACAGAACTGTGAGGGTCTTGCACACCGTGTGTGAATCCGTCATGTGATTCCACGTTGGTGTCGATGTGCTCCGCAACACGTTCGATGTCGACATCTTGTCACCATCGCATGATCGCAGTGGTGGATGGTGCAGTTTTTTCTTTTTGGACATCTGCAACGTCAATTTTTCGGGAAATTTCAAAATTTTTTTAAAATTTTTTAACCACATCAAATGACGGGCGTCACGTCATGTTTTTTCGGTGCGTTGTGCCGGGTGTTCAATAGCGACGCATCAGTGGCGACACAGATTTTTTGGCGAGAAAGACAACACAGATCGCCGATATTGCTGTGGTAGTCGTTCAGCACAACACTCTGAAACCCTTGTAATTATTGGCTTTCGTCAAGTTTGACGTTGTGAGTGCGATCGAGTGATGCGCGGATGAGTTATTGCACGAAGAGTGACGCTGCGGGTGTTTCGTTGACGGTGCAGGGGCTGTGGATAGATGTTGTCGTCATTCGACGCGAAGGTGTGCAGTCGTCAAAAAACCTAGATAGTTGCATTTGCAAGTAATTGAATGCTTGCAATTACTGAAATTTGCGACTCAGATTGTTGTACCACTCCGACACCGAGG
>JBEDHS010000086.1:0-2648 GCA_041173945.1 Actinomycetota bacterium | reverse complement strand
AGTTTTATTCGGCTCGGCCGTGTGACTGACAGGACTCTGGAGTTGAACCAGGGTCTCGACACTCAGCCATGGCCGCCCATAAATCTTGAGCCTTCGTTGGTCCGATGAAACCGGCTTTGACCACTCCTAATGAATCGGCAATCACCAAAAGTGGAACCGCATCGATCTTGTAACGCTGGTGCAATGCGGGGTTCACTGTGTAATCGATTCGTTGCACCACCACTTGTGGTGATGCAAGGACCGCTGCTTTTGTTGCAACATCGGCACATGTATGACATGTTGCCGAAGTAAACACCGCCACAAGCCATGGGGTATTCGGTTGATCAAAATCGTTTCGGTCCACTTGGGTGGGGATCTCAAAACCACCTTGCGTGGGAGGATCACTCCGACGCTTCTGCAAGACAAATGCAACAAGTAGCGCAACCACCATCGCCAGTGCAACAAAAATAACTTGTTGCGTCATCGCGGCCTCACAGGAAGTGCACCTACGATTCCGAAACCTGCAAGCCCATGTCCTCTCACGGTGCGTCGCTGCACCGCGATGTCAACAGTTGCAACAACAACCACTTCCCCGTTACTCACACCGTCGGGAACATCAAGAAAGACCAACGATGCTGCCGGCAATGGAACATCAACCAATCCTGGAAGCTCTTTTTGTCCACCTGGGCCAACTGCGAACACGGTGTATGTGCCGTCTGTTGCCGTTGTGTTCAGCACAGATAAGGCATTGCGCGCACCGTTGGCTAAGCCTGTGGGAATTCTCCACTTGGCTGATAACAGCCCGCCAGGAATGCCGTTTGTAACAGCAGTGAACGTGCGCCCACCACTTTGTTGGGTCAACACATGTTCAACCACGACTCGGGCATTATTGAGAGTTGACACGACCATTGCATGATCACCTTTGGGCAAATCAGCTATTGAGTCGGTCTTGATGGCGACAACCGCACCAGCGGGAATATCAACTGCTTGCGAAGGAAGAGCAGCGCCCTCAACTTGATCGAACGGAATCCCATTTGTAATTCCCTCGCCGAAGAACGCAACGTTCACTTGTGCATCTTGTTCGGTGGGATTAAACACTACAAGTTCTTCTGAGACTGTTTCTCCGGTGCGACCAGATGCAAACCACCACTCTCCGAGAGCGTCAGGAACACCCACTGTTGTGGAATACCCCAAACGACCTCCACCGAGATAGTGCTGAATGCGTGAGGCAACAATTTGACCGGTGGTGGCCACAACTTCGATTGCAATTCGTGATTCGTTGGCTGCGCCTGCTTCTTGCATTGCGACACTTTTCACCGATCGTGCCGGAACGATGATGCCCTGTAATTCACTTGGTGACCGTTTTCCGTCACGTGTCGTAAAAGTGACATTGACAACTGCGCTTTCCGGGAAGGGGTTTGTGAGCACAAGTCGTTGCGTGGTGCCCTCGACTGTGAATCCATCGGCGAAATACCACGATGATGACGTTTGTGAGACGCATTGAGACGTCACATCGCCGGCGGCGTAGATCAGTTCTTGTTCAACACTTCCCACCGACCCGACAATCTCCACGATTGGTGCAACGACGCCGGTAGTTTTCCCGCGCAAGACATCGATGCGTTTCTGCGAGCGCGGTTCGACAACTACGGGCTCAATGGGGCCTGCTGTATCGGTGAAAAGTCGGATTGTCGCTGCGATTTCTTCATCTCCAGGGTTTGCAATAACCACCGATGCGGCATCGATACCATCTCCAGCAGCAGCACCCGGACAAAACCACGACGTGCTGATGCGAGCACGTTCACTCATTTGTGGAAATCCCGCTAGGGGAATTAAAGCAGAGGTTGCTCCCACCAACACTTCATCGTCGCGTCGATCAATCGCCACAACCGCACCAAACACCGCAGCAATAACAGCAACGCCGATAATTCGTCTCAACAGATTCATTGTGGCTCGACCGCCTGCATCGACATGATTGGCGCCTCGCTAGAGAGAACAGAATCAGCGGAACGAGAACGCTCACGACGTTGGCGACGCGACAATGCGACATAGGCCAGTGCTAACCAGGCCACCAGTTGGAGTGCAACCAAAAATGACTGCAGCCATGACGTGGAAAAAGAAATCGTTGCCTGACCAGCATTGGGAATGTCGTACGCGTTGGTGAGACCGAATGCGGGTCGTCCCGGAATGTTTTCACCATTCACAGCCACGTTCCATTGCGAAGTGAACGGCATTGCCAGGTGCACTGTTCCTGGCTCAACATTTGCGACCACTTTTTGTTGTGCATGCTCCACCGAGCCGAGCGATGCTGCGCCTGCGATTTCGGCGGTGATCATCGAACGAGCACCTGCCAACTGGCTGTTCTCGGCGCCCACTTGCGTCAGGACCGAACGCACGGGTATCCACGCGGTGTTTTCAAAAACCACCAGATCAGGAGAGGCAAACTTTCTCTTCAAGTCCAATTGACGAGACAAAGCATCAACAAGACCAGGTGGTGCGGGAATGGGAGTGCTCCGCGTTGACTGCGCTCCATCCACGATGGGAACCACGATGTATCGAACCGACAGTGGGCCAAGCAGTCGTCCCGCTCGTGCAGTTTGTCCACGGACAATTCCATACATAGCCGACACGAGATTTTCTCGCACGTTGGTTCGTGGGGCTTCCCAGTACTC
>JBEDHS010000085.1:0-3504 GCA_041173945.1 Actinomycetota bacterium | reverse complement strand
AGGTTTTTTCTCGGGACCTGTCGACCACCTCACCGCAATGCCAGTACTCGAACAATACGTGCGTCAGCATGCAGAACAAGATCTCGTCATCGTCTCTCCCGATGCTGGTCGTGTGAAAGTTGCAGAAAGATTCGCACAACATCTCTCCGACAAAAATGCCGACGTGGCATTCATCAACAAGCGTCGTCCAAAAGGAACTACCAACGTCGCGATTGCAAAAGAAGTCATTGGTGATGTAGACGGTCGTTTATGCATTCTCACCGACGACATGATCGACACGGGTGGCACGATTGTTTCCGCTGCAGAGTTGTTGCTCGAACGTGGTGCCAAGTAAGTGTGGGCAATGGCAACTCACGGCGTGTTGTCTGACCCCGCTGTCGATCGCTTGTCGAACTCACCGATCTCTCGAGTGGTTCTGACCAATACCTTGCCCCTCAATGACGGCAAGAATTTCGACAAACTCGAGGTGCTATCGGTGGCCAAAATCATCGCCGATGCCCTCTCGGCGGTGTTTGATGAGACCAGCGTCAGCGAGCTGTTCGACGGGGAAAACCAGTCCTAATCTCGCTACCAGGCCTGCGTGAACGAGGGCCTCACCGGATGAGAGGCCTATTTCTCAGGCCCTGTGGCAGTTCAATTTTGACGGCATAGACTTGACAGCCGTGTCGAATACAGCAACTCTCTCCGCCGAAGTAGGCCGCCAGACCGGCAGTGCCGCTTCTCGTCGTCTCCGCGCAGCCGACCGCATCCCCGGTGTTCTCTACGGCCATGGCATGGAGCCATTGTCTTTGTCGGTAGCACGTCGCGATCTTCGCGTTGCAATCTCGGGACCAGCTGGTCAGAACACAATTTTGTCCTTGGCAGTTGATGGCAAGACATACAACGCAGTCATCAAAGAACTGCAGCGCCATCCCGTGCGTCGCACGGTCAGCCACATCGATTTTGTGCAAATCAATCTTTCGGAAGAAATCGTGATGCAAATTCCCGTTCATCTTTCGGGAACAGCCAAAGCAGTACTCTCAGCGGGCGGACTTGTTGACCCTGCGGTCGACACCATTGAGGTGCGTTCAACACCGGCAAATGTGCCAAACGAAATCCTGATTGATGTCACCAATATGACACCTGATCAGGTGATTCGTTTGGGAGACATCACGCTGCCAAATGGCGTTACCGCGACTGGTGACCCCGAGATGCCAGTGGTCACTGTGATCATGTCGCGTGCTGCGGCAGAAACTGCGCCGACAGAAGGTGCCGCCGAAGGTGCCACCGAAGGCGAAGCCGGCGCTGCTGCACCGACAGAATCGGATCAATAATTCCACGACCCGTGGGTCGTTGTTCTTACCATGTTGCGCCGATCACCAAAAGATGCCGGCGACCCGAATCGCTTCTTAATCGTGGGTCTAGGTAACCCCGGAAAGAAGTACGCACGCACTCGCCACAACGTTGGCACTGACGCCGCCGAAGTACTCGCCTCTCGCGTGTCGGGTTCATTCAAAGTCGGTCGCGACAAAGCGCAGATTATTGAAACCCGCCTCCACGACCACCCTGTCATCATTGCGATACCCACCACATACATGAACGACTCTGGTGAAGCTGTCGGTGCGTTGACTCGGCGCTACAAAATTTCCCCAGACCACGTCATTGTTCTTCATGATGAGTTAGATCTTGAGCCTGGCATTGTGAAAGTGAAATTCGGTGGCGGACTGGCAGGACACAACGGGTTGAAGTCAATCTCTCAGCACGTCAGAACAGATGACTACATACGTGTACGAATCGGTGTCGGCAAACCTCAATCGAAGGAACAGGGCGCAAATTTTGTGCTCAGTGCAATTCCGGCAAGCGAACGAAAAATCCTCGACGTGGCAATCGAAATCGCCGCAGACGCTGTTGAAAAGATTGTGGCAACCGATCTCGCCACGGCGATGCAGGACTTCAACGCACGGTGACCACTCTCACCGACTCCACTGCACCACTGCATGACCTGGCCAAGATTCTCTGTCAGGAGCCCGGCCTTGATCTGATTGCAGGTCAACGAAATGCGGTTCTTGCTGTTCCAGAAGTTGCGCGTGCGGCGATTCTTGCAGCACTGACCGAGTCACACTCTCGTCGTCCGATTGTTGTCGCCACCCCCACCGACACAGTCGCACGTGAAATCGTTGAGGATCTAGTTCAGTTTCTCGGCGCAGAATCTGTCGCGCACTTCCCCGCATGGGAAACGTTGCCCTTTGAAAGAGTGAGCCCAGCGGTGCACACGATGGGTCAACGCATGAAAGTGATGTGGCAACTGCGTTCACCAGAACCCCCGACGGTTGTCGTAGCCGGCACGCGAGCCCTGTTGCAGAAACTCGCACCCGGTTCAACATCAACCGAACCCATTCGCGTCTCCGTTGGTACCACCGTCGATATCGATGAACTGTGTGAGCAACTTGTGTCATTTGGGTATCGACGTGAAAACGTCGTGGAACATCGTGGCGAGTTTGCTCGTCGTGGTGCAATTGTCGACATTTTTCCGAGCACGAGTGATGAACCGATTCGTATCGATATGTGGGGCGACGAGGTCGAGCGCATCACCACATTTGCAGTCGCAGACCAACGCAGTGTTGACGACTGTGCCACCACACTTATTTTTCCAGCACGCGAACTTATCTACGTCGACGGTGTTCGGGAAAAAGCACAGTCGTTGATCGCCACAGATCCATGGGGACGAGAGCAATGGGAACGCCTCAGTGAAGGACAAATTTTCGATGGCATGGAAAGTTGGATGCCGTGGCTGACCGATGTTGACGAGATTCTGACAGACCATCTCACAGACGATGCATTGATTGTCTTGGTGGAGCCTCGACGGATGAATGATCGCGCAATTGACCTTCTTGCAGAAGAAGACGATCTTGCTCGCGCACTCGCGACATCGTGGGCTCGCGATGAGAACGTCTCGTTTCCTCGTCTTCATGTCGATAGTGCACGATTGCTTCCAAAGGATCAACGAATTCCGACCATCGCGTTTGTGCCAACTGCAGAAAACGTTGATGGCCCATCAATCCCAGCATCGGGCTGGGGCACCATCGTTCATGACCCGACATCTGTTGTCCGACGGATGCAAGAGATGCTCACCGAAAAGTGGCGCATCATCATCGCTGCAGAAACACCTGAGTCTGTTCAGCGACTTGTTGATTTGATGCGATCTCATGGAATCGACTTCACACCAGCGTCAACACCAGATCAGCTGACACAACCTGGTACGTGGGCGATATGTGCCCCGCAATCTCACGGGGTCTCACTTCCCTCCAGCAAAGTGGCGATCATCTGCGAAGCAGATCTCAGTGGTCGTCGACGCACTCGTCGACCCGCAACAATGCGCGGGCGAAGTTCCGGAACAACATTTGAAGATCTACAACCAGGTGGCTACGTCGTCCATGCACATCATGGCGTCGGCAAATACGAAGGAATGGTGAAGCGCAGCATTGGTGGTGTCGAGCGCGACTATTTACTTATTGCCTACAAAGG
>JBEDHS010000084.1:0-15231 GCA_041173945.1 Actinomycetota bacterium | reverse complement strand
ATCTCTCAATCAGTGGCTTTGGCACAAAAGAGGGCGCATGGCTTCCTGGCTACGACCTGATCGTGCAAGCCGTATCAGGATTGATGAGTTTGACGGGGGAGCCAGACGGTCCTCCGTTTCGTGCGGGCATCTCGGTGTTCGATGTAATGGCAGGCTTGCACGGAACAATCGGCGTTCTGTCGGCGTTACATCACAAGAACCAAACTGGCGAAGGTCAACACATCGAGGTGAACCTGTTGGCATCGGCGATGTCGGGACTTGTGAATCAAACTGCTGCCTACACCGCAGCAGGAGTTGTACCGTTCCGCATGGGTAATGCACACCCGAGTTTGTTCCCGTATGAGGCGTTACCCACTAAAGATCGCGATCTGATTATCGCTGCAGGTAACGACAAGCAGTTCCGCGCCTTGTGTGGCGTTCTAGGAATTGACGATGTTGCTGACGATCCTCGTTTTGCGATTAATGCCGATCGCACAAAGAACCGTGAAGAACTGCGACCGATCTTGCTGGAGAGACTTGCGCAATGGGCATCTGACGATTTGTTTATTGAACTCAACAAAGTGGGCGTTCCGTGCGGACCCATCAACAGCATCGGAGACGGTGTCGAGTTGGCGGAAAAGTTGGGTCTTCGTCCTCGGGTCACCGTGGGCGAAGGTGACCGTCAAGTTGATCTCGTGCGCAATCCCATCACATTTAGTAGTGGCGAGTTGGAATACCACTTGCCACCGCCAACGTTGGGTGAGCACTCCGATGAAATTCGTCAATGGCTGAAAGGGCTTGATTAAAAATGACCACACAACCCACATACAGAACGGGACTTGGAACCTCCGACGCCGACAGCATCACGTTGCTCGGACACGACTTGGCGTCTGAATTTCTCGGGAAGATTTCGTTTGGCGAATTGGCGTTTTATCTCATCGCAAAGAAGCGTCCTACCAGTGGCCAGTTGGTGATGTTTGAAGCAGTGTTGGCAGCACTTGCCGATCATGGTTTCACTCCCACAGCAATCGCAGCCCGACTTACATACGCCAGTGCGCCAGATTCACTTCAAGGTGCACTTGCCGCCGGTCTTCTGGGCGGTGGATCGCGCTTTCTCGGTGTGACGGAAGATTGTGCACTCTTCCTCAACCAGGAATTGCAGCGCGTTGGTGCACAGACACGCACCAGCGATGAATGGGACGATGTGGCACGCGAGTCGGTGCGTTTGCAACGCGAAAAAGGAAAGTTCGTTCCTGGTCTCGGTCACCCTGTGCACAAACAAGGCGACCCACGTACCCCAGTGTTGATGTCTTTGGCGCGAGACAATGGCACGTTCGGTCCGCATCTCGCATTATTTGAATCAATAGGTCGAGTGCACTCTGAAATTCTGGGTAAGTCATTGCCGCTGAACGGTGCCGGTGTGTGCGGTGCGGTTCTCGCCGACCTCGATTTGCCATTGGGTGTCATGAGGGGAGTGGCGTTGTTGGCTCGTTGTGCTGGTTTGCTCGGACACATTGTCGAAGAACAGACCGACCCCATCGGCATTGACGTGTACATGAACGTCGACCGCAATATTGACTATCAGCCGCCCAAAAACTAGGGAGAGATCTCCTCAAAGCGTTGCCCGATAAGGGTTAGAGAGGGGTGTGACGAAATCCACCCCCTCTGGTCCGCAGATTGGTAATTTGTCCGCCAGTCGGACAATCAGTTCGGCAACACCTACTTTGGGGGTCATTTACATGGCAAATTCACTTGCACCCAGCGCCTCTCAGCGCTGGCATAAGTGGGTCGAAGAGCACCCAGTTGGCGGCCTTGCTGTCATTGGTCTCATCGCGACCCAACTTGGCACGTACTTCGGTTACGTGTTCCCGGCCATTGGTTTACCAACCTTGCCTTGGCCGATGTACAACGGTGCGCTCGCACTCGGAATTGAGGGTCCACTTTGGGGCAGCTACTTCGACGAAAGCTTCAACATTGTTGGAGAAAACGCGGGCTGGTTGTTCTTCTCGGGACAGTCATTGCACTTCATTAACGGAATCGTCTTTGCGATGCTCTTCGGAATTTTTGCTCACAAGCAAATTCCTGTGAAGGGTCACGTTGCAAAGGGTCTCGTGTATGGCGTCATCATGACCATCATTTCTGCAGGTCTTCTCGTTCCTTATGCATATGTTGCAGAACAGGGATACGGATTGTTCTTGTTTGATGGTCCAGACGGATGGAAACTTCCAGCAGGAATCTTGGTGTGGCACCTTATTTATGGTGCATTCATCGGAATGCTGTATCAGCCGAAGGACAATAGCTAGTCCTTTTAGTTACTTGCGAAAGGGGTCCAGTTCTATGAACTGGACCCCTTTTGTTATACATGAATACCTGACGTGACGAAGGTGCTGTTAGGAAAACAGACGCTTTGATGCGATTTCGCATCCTTGTGCGAGTGATGCCAATTTGGCGAACGCAACATCGGGGTCGATTGTTGTTGTTCCCACGTGTACGGAAAACCCGCAGTCGACTCCACCGAGCAAACGTTCCGGATCGACAACCTCGGCCCAGCGTTCGAGACGCTGTGCGACAAGTTCGGGGTGTTCGATGTAGTTCGATTGAGGCTCAATCACGCCTGGACAAATGAATTTGTCGGCAGGCACCCCCGATGCTTTGAGAGCATGCCACTCGTGAGCATGACGCGGATTTGCTCCCTCAAAGAGAACTGTTTGTGGTTTCGCCTTCCACACAATGTCGATGATGTCGTTAATGGGAACATCGTGGTGGTGAGGTCCGGGATAATTACCCCAACACAAATGCATGCGCAGTTGTTCGGCGGGAATATTTCGCACTGCGTGGTTCAACGCCTCAATATGCATCGAGATGGTTGCGCGAAATTCTTCCAGCGACATGTGGGCATATGCCGAATGTCGACCCATCGCCAAATCAGGGCAGTCCACTTGCACCGCCGCTCCCGCTGCAGCAATCGCTTCGTATTCAAAGCGCATCGCTTCAGCAATTGCGAAAACGTATTCCTCTTGGGTCTTGTAGTACTCGTTACCAAAGAACAATGACACAACACCAGGAGATGCTGCACTCGTGAAAATCTTGTCGTGCCCTGCTGTTCGCGCAGCGGCCGACAATTCGGTCATGTCCTTCACGGCTGCGGTTCTATCCAAAACTTCAATGGGACCAGTACACGCTGGTGCAGATCGCTTTCGTCTGCCTGGGTTGCCAGCGACTGCTTCTGCGCTGCGAGGAAAATCGACAAGGTCTTCAAAGAAATAGTTCTGAATTGACTCGCCAGCAAAACCCGATAAGCGATCTTTTACATATGTCGCATACGAGGGCTTCGACATTTCGCCATCATTAATGATGGTGACGCCTGCGTTGACTTGTTTGTTGACGATTTCCACCACCGCAGAGGAAATGCGTTCGTCGAGAGCATTTTTATCGACGGGGATTCCATCTCCCATGGCCCACATCAATTGAATGAGATCATCCGGTCGAGGAAGACTTCCCGTGTGTGTACTGGGGATGAGATGAGAAGGTGTGGCCATTGTGACTCCGTTGTTGAAGTGGTGCTCGCATCCTAATTGCGGACACATGCCCGCCAGCAGGCCACGACTATCGCGGGCAAAGGGTTATTCCATGCCTTTGCGTTGGCGTCCAAGACTGCGCTGTATCTCGCGTTGAACATCTCGTTCGGCGATGACCTGTCGCTTGTCGCCCTTTTTCCGACCACGAGCCAAGGCGAGTTCGACTTTGACTCTGCCGTCCACAAGTTTTAGAGATAGCGGCACTAGTGAGAGTCGTTCGCGCGCCACCCGGTCATGGAGCCGATCGATCTCTTCGCGATGGAGAAGAAGTTTTTTGGGTCGATCAGGGTCATGGGCACCAACACCGACTGCAAATCGATAGGGGGAGATATGCACGCCATCGAGCCACATCTCGCCGTTCAGAATTCGTGCATATGCATCGACCAGTTGCACCTGGCCAGCGCGAAGACTTTTGACCTCGCTTCCGACCAACACAATTCCCGCTTCCACGACATCGAGAATCTCGTAGTCGTGCCGCGCTTTGCGATTGCTCGCAAGTGTGGTGTTGGTTGATCGTGACATAGCGACTCGAAGCGTACCGCTAGCCTGAAGGGCGATGTCCCCGCAACGTTCGCAGATACACATTCCTCAGTCGGCAATTGAGGCAATGGCTGAACATGCACTGACGTGTTATCCCGAAGAAATGTGCGGATTGCTTGTTGGTGATCTTCTCAAGAACGAAGTCGCACGATTCGTGCCATGCACGAACATCGCCAAGAGCGCTCGGGTCTACACAATCGACCCCAAGGAGCATCTGCGTGCCGAGCTTGCTGCTGAAAAAGACGGTCTCGATGTGATGGGAAGCGCACACAGCCACACCCATTCGCCGGCGTATCCAAGTCCGACCGATGTTGCCCAAGCCCCAGATCCCGGCTGGCACTACGTGATCGTGAGTCTGGAGTCGGGAACAGCGGCCCCACGCTGTTTTCGCATCGTCGATAACGAGATCTCAGAAGAAGAGATCGTCGTCACCGCCTCCCGCTGAACCCAATCAAGTACCTCGGGCCCCATTTCGGCGTATCTGACGCCGGAAAACTAGGGGGGTGACATAGGTTCTCAATAGGGGTACAATTCTGACTGGAATTATCGGGAATAGCCGCAGGGGTGATTCTGTTTCACCTAGAGCACCGAGTGTGCGTTGGCCATCCCCGATGGTCCGAAAAGGAGAGTCATGTCAATTGCCGACGTAAAGAGGAATGGAGGGTCTGTGTTTGTTCTGCAGAGCTCGCTAGACCTTGTGGGCAATACCCCAATGGTGGATGTCTCCAACTTGTCGCCTAATCCTCGCGTGCGCATCATTGCCAAATTGGAAAGTCAAAACCCTTTTGGTTCGGTGAAAGACCGCATCGCAAAGTCAATGATCGAAGACGCCGAACGCTCGGGTCGTCTCACGCCGGGCCAACGCATCATTGAGCCGTCGTCTGGAAATACTGGAATCGCTTTGGCTGCAATCGCCAAGATGAAGGGGTATCCCATCACCATTTTGATGCCCACGTCGGTCAGTGTTGAGCGTCGTCAGATGCTGGAAGTGTTTGGTGCCGAAATCATTTTGACTCCCGGTGAAGAAGGTTCTAACGGTGCTGTGCGTCGCGCCCAAGAAATGGCAGCGCAACATCCGGATTGGTGTTTCTTGTATCAGTACGCAAACGATGCAAACCCTCGAGCTCACTACGAAACAACAGGACCTGAAATTTTCCGCGATTGCCCAGACATCACGCACTTTGTCGCGGGACTTGGCACGAGTGGAACCTTGATGGGTGTTGGTACGTATCTGAAAGAACAAAACCCCGACATCAAGGTTGTTGCTGTCGAGCCGCCGCTCGGCGAAAGAGTCGAGGGACTGCGCAACTTGGACGATGGCTACATCCCGCCTGTATTCGACAATTGGCATGGTCGCGACTTGCTTGACCGCAAGCGCGTTGTGCGTCCGCGCGAATCAATTGAATGGACACGCCGTCTCGTTCAAGAGTGTGGAATCTTTGCGGGTATCTCTTCTGGTGCGTCGCTCGCAGGTGCTGTCAAGGTTGCTGGCGAGATTGAAGAAGGCACAGTCGTCTTCATTGTGTGCGATGGTGGTTGGAAGTATCTGTCGACCGGTGCATATACCGATGACCTCGACGTTGCAGAAGCAAACGCTGAAAAGATCATCTACTTCTAAACTGTTTTCTTGTGTGTGCTCACCTTGAGTGCACAACTGTGGAAGGAATATGTATGACTCGCCCCGACGGACGCACCCCAGATCAACTGCGCCCTATTTCATTTCAGCGCGATTTCACCGAGATGGCTGGCGGTTCAGTGCTGGTGTCGTTTGGTAAGACGCGAGTGTTGTGCACTGCCTCGGTAGATGAAGATGTTCCACGGTGGATGAAGGGCTCTGGAAAAGGGTGGGTGACCGCGGAGTATTCGATGTTGCCCGGCTCGTCGCCCGAACGCGTCGATCGCGAGGCGGCAAAAGGAAAACAAAGTGGTCGTACCGTCGAGATTCAACGCTTGATTGGCCGTTCGCTTCGTGCTGCATGCGACATGCGTGCGTTGGGCGAGAGACAAGTTGTTGTTGATTGCGATGTCTTGCAGGCAGATGGCGGAACCCGCACCGCAAGTATTTGTGGTGGATTCATTGCACTTCACGATGCATTGTCACGCGTGATGCAAGCAGGACTGATCTCGTCTCATCCACTTCATTCGTACTGTGCCGCGATTTCTGTCGGGGTGTGCAATGGCGTTCCCGTTCTCGATCTTCCGTACGTGGAAGATTCCACTGCCGAGGTGGACATGAACGTTGTGATGTTGCGCGCCATGAATGGCGGAGATGCAAAATTTGTGGAAGTTCAAGGAACTGCCGAAGGAAAAGCATTTGCACGCAGCGAACTTGACGACTTGTTAATGCTCGCAGATTCGGGTTTGTCTCGCATCTTTGATCTGCAAGCAGGCTTGTTAGCAGAGGCTCCCGCGAGTCGTTCATTGTGATGTGACATGGCGCGCAGCGTTCAGTTGGTTGTAGCCACAGCCAATCCCAAAAAGATTGAAGAGATGGAACGACTCGTTCCATCGTGGGTTCATCTTGTTCCGCGTCCTCACGAAGTGGGCGACGTTGAAGAATCGGCGCCGACGCTTGAGGGAAACGCCTATATCAAAGCGGTAGAAATTGCCAACTTTGTTCACGACTGGGCAATCGCCGACGACACTGGTTTGTTTGTTGAGGCTTTAGGTGGCGCCCCCGGGGTCTTGAGTGCACGTTATGCGGGACCTCACAGTACGGATGCACACAACAGGGCGTTGCTATTGGAAAATCTGCGTGGACACACCAATCGTCGTGCTTACTTTCGCACGGTCATCACGCTTGTGCATTCAAATGGCGAAATGCATCAACTTGTAGGGGAGTGTCACGGAACAATTGCTGAAAGTGAACGCGGTGCAGCAGGGTTCGGATACGACAGCATTTTCATTCCCACCGACGGAGACGGTCGCACTTTTTCAGAGATGGATGCATCGCAAAAAGACGAACTCTCACATCGTGGAAAAGCATTGGCTCAATTACCTGGCTTGTTGAGTCGAATTTTCGGTTTACCAACCACGTAGATCAATCGGCCACTGGGCGATTACTTCACCGTATTGATTGGCAACGTACGCAACATCGTGCATCGCCATCGTCGGGTCAATGTGAGAAGGGGTGACAAAAACTCGATCATTGACCTTTGGTCGGGGTTCTCCATCGAGAGGTGAAAACGTTGTGTGTTCGTCAGAGCAAAACCAGACACTGTGTTTGTCAATGGATGGATTGCCATGATCGAGACTGACGGATTTCAATCCCACATCGACAACCGACCATTTTTCGTGAGTTGAAATAACAGTTCCGACAATCCACATTGCCTGCACAAACGGAAGTTCGAGTTGACCGTAATGAGTGTCCATTAAAGCGTAGCTTCCCGCCTGCACTTCATTCACCGTTGTTCCAGCGAACATGTCGAAGGTGCCAGTGCCGCCTGCGGACACGATGTCGCCTCCAACGTCATCGTGTGCAGTTGCAAGTAGCGCCATTGCTTCGTGAACACGTTCTTTTTTCTCATTACGGTCCATCACCATCATGAGGTGACCCTCATATCCCATGACTCCGCGCACATCGATTCCACGCACACGTGCAGCATCTGCAAGACGACCCGCCAACGACACGGGACAGCCACAACGCGGCAAACCGACATTGACGTCAACCATCACCGATTTAATTCCTGCTTTGTAAGCAGCCTCGAGAGTCTCTTCTGAGTCAATCGCCACGGTGATAAGAGCTGAGTCTTGTGCTTGTGCAAGAAGCGACAGTCGTTCGGGGTCGAGTGTCTCGTTGGCCAGGAGAAAATCATTTCCTACATCGGCTGCGATCATGCCGAGAATCTCTCGTGGTGTGGCACATGTGAATGCGGTGTGACCTGCGCCCTGTTGTTCGGCGGCAAGCCCGGTGCACTTGTGTGCTTTCACATGTGGTCGCAATCTGCGCCCAGGATGTACGTCGGCCATCGCTGCGATGTTTTTATGCAAGGCCGTCACGTCAACGACGACTGCTGGTGTCGGGAGATCGTAAATATGCACTGTGCCGGTGAAGGGACTCGAACCCCCAACACGTAGGACCTAAACCTACTGCCTCTGCCAATTGGGCTACACCGGCGACACCACGAGGGTACCTGCCAATAGGGGATGTCTGCACGAGTGAACGGTGGCAAGATGGTGAGGTGACAAATTCTGGAACCATACAGACGACACTTGACGCTCATGTTCTGCAAGATCAGCTTGGTTTGGCCGGAAATGTCATCGATAAAGAGTCGTTGTCGCGCAGTGTGGGTCGATTCGCCACTCAGGGCATCGTGTTGCCAACGTTTGCTGAACTTGCCAATCCGTCGACTTTTTCTGCTTCGGTTACAGATGGTGTCGACAAAGACGCCGCAGATCCGCGAAACCTGTTTCGCGTGCATTGGTACAACAACTTGGCAGGGGAACGCGTCGAGGTACCCGATCATGTGGTGTTGCCGCCGTCATTGACTGGAGTTGAGGCGCCAATCATTGTGGTGTTTGGCGATCGTTTTCCGATGATTACCGCCCACAAAGTTCTTGCTGCCTATTCGTGTTTTGTTCCACGAGTTATCACAGGACAATTCGACCCCACGCGTCATCGCGCAGTGTGGCCATCGACAGGTAACTACGCACGTGGTGGAATCGCCATTAGTCGCTTGATGGGATCGCGTGGTGTTGCTGTTCTGCCGGCTGGGATGTCGCGAGAGCGATTCGATTGGCTCGACAAATGGGTTCTCGACCCAGCCGACATTGTGCGCACACCGGGAACCGAGAGCAATGTCAAAGAGATCTACGACGCCTGTAATGAGATGGCGAAGAATCCAGAAAACTTCATCTTGAATCAGTTTTGTGAATTCGGAAATCATGTTGGTCACTATGAAGTCACTGGACGGGCGTTGGCTCATGTGTTCGAACACGTCAAAGCCAACGGGTTTGCCGATATTCACCTCGCTGCATTCACATCGGCGACAGGGTCTGCAGGCACAATTGCCGCAGGCGACAGATTGAAAGACGTCTACGGCACAAAAATTGTTGCAGTCGAAGCGTTGGAATGCCCAACAATGTTGGAAAATGGTTACGGCGAACACAACATTCAGGGCATCGGGGACAAGCACATACCTCTTATTCACAATGTCATGAACACCGACATCGTGGTCGCGGTCTCTGACAAAGCAACAGATGAACTAGATGTTCTGTTCAATACCGACGAAGGTCAGAAGTATCTGCGCGAGCGTCAACATGTTGCACCAGAGCTCATTGATGCGCTCACGCATTTCGGATTCTCAGCGATTTGCAACGTTCTTGCTGCCATTAAGACCGCAAAGCTTCTCAATTACGGCTCGCGTGATGCAGTCATCACAATTGCAACTGACGGAAGCGCGTTGTATCCAAGCGAGCGAGTGAAAACCCTGGCTTCTCGCTACAACAACTCGTTCTCGCAGATTGATGCGGCCGAAGTCTTTAGTGAACATTTGGCATCGGTGTCCACCGATTCAATGATTGACTGCACCGATCGCGATCGAAACAGAATCTTTAATTTGGGGTATTACACCTGGGTTGAACAACAAGGCACTCCACTGGAAGTCTTTGAAGCGCGACGTTCGCAAGACTTCTGGAAGTCGGTGCGCGGATTTGCGCCCGTCTGGGATGAACTCATCACCGACTTCAATGCCCAAGTAGCTCGGGTGTCGCAGTAATCACCGATGACAGCACGCATCTCTGGTCTCACGTGTGCGGTGTGTGCAGCCCAGGTTCCACTGTCGGCGTCATTTGTGTGGACGTGTCCGAATTCATCATCCACAGATCCGCACCATGTGTTGTTGTTTGATGACGTGAATGCCGCTTCAATACCAAAGTCGCATTCAGAGTCGCTCAATCCGTTTATGCGGTATCGCGAACAGCTCGCAGTTGATGCCTTTGGAGAAGCAATCGGGCTCGATTCTGCAGCCCGCATTGCCATTATTGAAGAACTCGATGATGCAATTCGACGTGTTTGTGGATCCGGATTTCAGATGACACCTGTGCGGCGTGCAGACGAGCTATCCGATGTCTTGAATTTTTCCTCACGAGGTGGAGTCTGGATTAAAGACGAGACCAACAACGTTGCCGGCTCGCACAAAGCACGACATTTGTTCACCGAACTGGTGTATCTGGTCATGACAGAGCGGGCAGGGATTGCTCCATGGAGTGATGCTGGGTCGCGCCCACCGTTAGCAATTGCGTCATGTGGCAATGCGGCGATCGCAGCGTCCACATTGGCTCGTGCTGTCGATTGGCCCATCGCAGTCCATGTGCCCGTTGACGCCCAGAAATCAGTTGTTGCAACCTTGTCGACGTTGCAAGCCGATGTGCGAATGTGTCCACGCCAAAAAGGCGACCCCGCTGGCGATCCATGTGTCCTCAGATTTCGAGAACTCGTTCAAAGCGGTGCAATCCCATTCGGTGTACAAGGGACAGAAAACCCGTGGTGTCTCGATGGTGGCCGCACATTGGGTTGGGAATTACTCGAACAGGTCAACGACATCGACCGAGTTTTTGTGCAAGTCGGGGGCGGTGCCTTTGCTGCGACATTGACCGATAGTTATGTGCGGCCCTCGTTGACCCAATTGCACGTTGTGCAAACTCACGGGTGTGCACCACTAGTGCGTGCATGGGAGATGTGGAAATCCCATGGGTACCCAGACAACGTTGCGCAGTTGTGGTCTCATTACATGTGGCCATGGGAAACCACGCCGACTTCGTTTGCCGATGGAATCTTGGATGATGAAACCTACGATTGGATCCCTGTTTTACGAGGCGTGCACGAATCGGGTGGTTCTGGGGTGACTGCCTCTGAAGACGATGTTGTGCGAGCCTACGAGCTAGCGCACTTGCATACAGATATCGATGTCAGCCCAACAGGGAGTGCCGGTCTTGCGGGTGTGTTACAGATTCGCGATGAAGTTTCTTCAGACGACAATGTGTTGGTGATATTCAGCGGCCATTCGCGCTGACAGATTTCACAAAAGTTATTTCTCTACTTCTAATAACTTTCCCGACTCGACGTCGTACACAAAACCTCTGATGTTGTCTTTGTGAACGATGAACGGGCTATGAACAAGACGAGCCATTGATTGGCGAACATCGTCGAAGGGATCTTGAAAGGTTTCAATAGCCCACCAAGGTTTGATGCCGCAGTCTTGTTCGATGTCGTGTTTAAAGCCATCCTCTGAGATTTTTTGTAGTCCACAATCAGTGTGGTGAATCAGAATGATTTCCTGGGTCTCGAGGAGTCGTTGGGAGACAACGAGGGATCGAACCACGTCATCGGTGACGACACCGCCCGCATTACGGATGATGTGGGCATCACCATGGTCAAGGCCCAGCATCTGAAAGATGTCCATGCGACTATCCATGCATGCGACCACTGCAAGGTGCCTTTTGGGAGACAATTCAAGACCTTGGTCTGCGAAATGATCCACAAAATTTTTGTTGTTTTCCAACAGCCCATCGGCACTGGGTGTGAAGTTCGATGAAGTCGGCACCTCTACATTCTGCCCGAGCAGGTAGCCTTCAGGGCTATATGAGCAGCAATGGTTTCCCAATTTCTCCCGCAGCACTCGACGCCGGTGGAGACCCACGGGCAGACATCTTTACCCGACTGTTGAAGAACCGCGTCATCATGCTGGGTACCGATGTCAACGATGACATCGCCAATAGTTTGTGCGCTCAACTGTTGTATCTCGAGGGTGAAGACCCGAATGCAGACATCTGGCTGTACATCAACAGCCCTGGTGGTTCGGTGACAGCTGGTATGGCAATTTACGACACGATGCAATTCGTGAGCTGTGATGTCGCCACTGTGTGCATGGGTCTTGCTGCATCGATGGGGCAGTTCCTTCTAACAGCCGGTGCTGAAGGCAAGCGCTACACATTGCCAAATGCACGCATCATGATGCACCAACCACTTGCTGGTCTGCGCGGACAAGCAGCAGATATCGCAATTCAGGCAGAGCAACTGCGTTTCACGAAGCGCCGTATGGCCGAGTTAATTGCGCATCACTCAGGTCGTTCGTTGGAAGACATTCAGCAAGACAGTGAGCGAGATCGCTGGTTCACCGCTGAAGAAGCCAAAGATTACGGTCTCGTCGACAAAGTGATTGTTCGACGCGGCGAAATTCGCTAACGACTCAACTCGTCCCGCTAGGGAACAGTCGTCGTCGCGGCGTTCTGAGCGACGTCGGTAGTGGATGGTGCCAGTGTTGTTGTTGGCGCCACACGCGGTGGTTCGATGTTTTCGCCAGTGGTGATATCAACAGCACACGTGCTTTTCACCCAGTCACGCACAGTCAAAGATGATTGGTTTGCTGCGTAACTCGCATCGGCCAGGCTTTGCAGGTCGTCGGGATTGTTCGGATTGCTTTTTTCGGCCTGTCGAATGAGTTCGGTCAACACAGCCAAATCTTTTTCAATCGCTAATGGAGCCACTCGCAACAGTCGTTCGTAGCGATCAACCATCGCACTGACTTGTTGTGGAGTGGACATCGGTTGTCCAATCTCGGGTATTTCGTTGGCGAGTTGTCGACAAAAATTCGTGCCCGTGCGTTGAGGGGCACCACATGAGGTGGCAACACCAATGAGAACAATCAACGGTGCCAGTTTCAAGAATCGACGTGCACACATTGCTTCGATTATCTCACACCACACTCATAAAGGGGTCGGCACATGTATGCAGCAGTTGTTTCATCAACGCTGTCGGGAACACTGGGCTCTCCCGTCACAGTGGAAGCCCACATTGGTCCTGGAATTCCTGGTTTCACTGTGGTGGGTCTTCCCGACGAAGGTTGTCGAGAGTCTCGCGATCGCGTGCGTGCTGCGATGTTGTCATCTGGATTGTCGTGGCCGAATCGTCGTATCACCATCAACTTGGTCGGATCTGGTGAACGTCGAGGGGGAGCTGGAATGGATGTCGCAATTGCAGTTGCACTATTGGTTGCCAGCGATGTCATCGCACAATCAGAGGTAGCCAATATGGCATTTATTGGCGAATTGGGGTTGGACGGATCAATTCGACCCACGCATGGCATCGCTCCACTTGTTGCAGCAGTGTCAGATCATGAAGTCATCGTCGGAAATAGTGCACGCGAAGAGGCGATGTTGGCGCGCCCTCCATGTCTTCGCTCTGTCTCAACATTGGGCGAACTTGTTGCGGTGTTAAGTCACCATCAATCGTGGCCTGATGTAGAGACGGAGAGTCCACGAATCGTTGATCACGACGCGCCTGACATGTCAGACGTACGGGGCCAAGCAGCAGCGCGTTTGGCACTCGAGGTATCTGCTGCCGGATTTCATCACCTGTTGATGATTGGGCCACCAGGTGCGGGTAAATCAATGTTGGCAAAACGCCTTCCCGGACTTCTTCCGCGGCTCACCGATGAAGAAGCGTTTGCTGTGGCGATGACTAGAAGTGCAGCAGGATTATCTGTCACTCACGAGTTGGCTTCAACTCCACCATTTCGCGCGCCTCATCATTCCATTTCGATGGCGGGAATGATCGGTGGTGGTTCATCACAACTTCGGCCTGGGGAAATCACGTTGGCATCCCAAGGGGTGTTGTTTCTCGATGAGATGGGAGAGTTTGCACCCACCGTTCTCGATTCACTTCGACAGCCATTGGAAGACCATGTGGTACGAGTCAGCCGTGCGCAACACAGTGTCACTATGCCAGCACATTTTCTTCTTGTTGCAGCCACTAACCCATGTCCATGCGGGTCGGGGACTCCGCTTGGGTGTCAATGTCAGCCAACAGCAATTCAGAGGTATGTGCGACGATTCAGTGGACCTTTGCTCGATCGTTTTGATGTGCGTGTGCATCTTGTGCGCCCATCGACAGCAGAGTTGACGAGTACACAAAAATCAGAGTGCAGTGCATCAATCGCAGAACGTGTGAACGGGGTTCATCAACTTTCTCTGAAACGGCAAGGGTGTGTGAACTCGGCCATCACCGCCGACATGCTCGATGAGGTTGCACCATTGGATTCTGAGGCTTTGACTTTTCTGCGACGTCAACTGGACAATGCAACGTTGACGGGACGCGGATATCACCGCATTCGGCGCGTGGCCCGCACATTGGCAGATCTCAACGGTGACGATGGCGTCATTTGTTTGCGCTGGGTGGAAGCTGCGATGGCATTGCGTAGTTCTGTCCTTTCACAACCCATTCGCGCACAATGAGCCATGGCGTGTCATCACAGACGTACGACACGTGGGTCTATGCGGCGGCACTTGCTGGGTTGCCGTTACAAACGCCACGGCGATTGCGGCAGTTGATCGATGCTGGAGATCCGTGCGATGTGTGGTCCCGGGTCACGAGTGGAAATGCAGTTATCGCGCGTCTCGATCAGAACGTTGTCGCAGCATGGGCAACATATGGCAACCGAGAACTCGAAGAGATGTATCGACGCTGTTGCGCGAATGACATGGATGTTGTTGTGCGGGGGATGGCGTCGTATCCAGATGTTTTTCTCACAGACCCTGCAGCGCCAGCTGTGTTTTTCACACGAGGAGATGTCTCGGTGTTGTCACAGAGGCGAGTTGGAATAATTGGGACGCGACACGCCACACGTGCTGGGGCGCGAATGGCCTTCACGTTGGGGGCACAACTTTCCTCGGCCAACGTTGCTGTGGTGTCGGGTCTTGCACGTGGAATAGACGTGCAAGCACATGCTGGCGTTTTTTCGCTACAGGATCTTGCAGCACCACCAGTTGCAGTGGTGGCCTCTGGTGTCGATGTTGTGTACCCACCAGAGCATCACTCAATTTGGAATCGCATTGCGACCGACGGGCTTGTGTTGTCGGAGTCACCACCGGGAACCGAACCCGCCCCACATCGGTTTCCATTGCGGAATCGGATTATTGCTTCGCTCAGCGAAGTTCTTGTGGTCGTTGAATCTGGTCATAAAGGCGGATCGATGATTACGGTGCGCGAGGCAATGAAAAGAGATGTGACGGTGATGGCAGTGCCTGGATCTCCACAACTGCGCCAAAGCGAGGGAACCACGGCCTTGTTGCGAGATGGCTGCGCACCTGTTGGAGATGTCACAGACATCCTCGTCGCTCTCGGCCTCGATACACG
>JBEDHS010000083.1:0-8517 GCA_041173945.1 Actinomycetota bacterium | reverse complement strand
CTCTCCCACATTGCGCACCGCAGATAACGCAAACACGATTCGCCTTTCACCATTGCTTGTGACGGCTGCAAAATCTGCGCGACCCGCGTTGATATCGGGAGTCGACACAGTAATTCCCATCGCGCGTGCATCCGCCAAATGAACTGCAGCCTTTTCGTAGTTGCCCTTCACAGACGACAACAGACACGCCGTGTATTCAACAGGGTAATGAGCCTTCAGATACGCCGTTTGATATGAGATAAGGCCATAGCCATAAGCGTGGCTCTTGTTAAATGCGTAATCTGCGAACCCCTTGATGGTGTCGAACAGTTGTTGGCCGAGTTGGCGACCGTAGCCGGTTCTCTCGCACCCTTCGACGAAGACATCTTCTTCTGCAGCCATGGCCTTCGGATCTTTTTTACCGCATATTTTCCGCAAGTTGTCTGCTTGGGCAAGGTCGTATCCGGCAAATTTCTGTGCCACACGCATCATGCTTTCCTGATACACCATGAGCCCATACGTGTCGTCAAGTAGTTCTCGCGCGTCATCATGGAAATACTCGGGTTCTTCCATGTTGTTTTTAATTTTTGCGTACCGTGTGTGCATCTTGGTGCTCATCGGGCCTGGTCGATACAACGCAATGACCGCACACACATCTTCAAATGCGGTGGGTCGCATCAATCGCAGCAATTGCTGCATTGGTAACGACTCCAATTGAAACACTCCAATGGTGTCGCCTCTGCCCAACAGCTCGAATGTGGCGGCATCGTCGAGTGGAATTGCATCGATATCGAATTCGGGATCCACTTGCTCACGAATCATCTCGACTGCGTCAGAGATGACGTCCAAGTTGCGTAAACCCAAGAAATCCATTTTCAAAAGACCCAAGGATTCAACAGCCTTCATTTCATATTGGGTCACGATTGGGGCTTCTTCAACGGCTGAGTCGCTCGATCCTTTTCGCTGAATTGGCAAATATTCCGTCAGCGGCTTCCCTGTGATGACAACTGCCGCTGCATGAATACCATCTGAACGTTTCAATCCTTCTAGTCCGCGCGCAACGTCAACAACTTTGGCGGCCACTTGATCGACAGCCACCAATTCACGCAGAGCCTGTGCTTCGCGATAACCGTCGGCGTAGTTCTCATCGAATTCAAGACAAGCCGCTAACGGAGTATCGCGACCTTGCAAGAGCGGTGGCATCAACTTGGCAATGCGGTCGCCCACTGCATATTCGTGCCCTAAGACTCGAGCTGCGTCACGCACCGCATTTCGCGCCTTAATTGTCGCGAAAGTAATGACCTGTGCGACGTGATCTCGACCGTATTTTTCAGCCGCGTAGCGAATCATCTGATCGCGATATCGGGAGTCAAAATCCATATCGATATCGGGCATGCTGATACGTGACGGATTCAAGAATCTCTCGAACAGCAAGTCATACTTCAGCGGATCGAGATCGGTGATGCGCAAGCAGTACGCCACTGCACATCCCGCTGCTGAACCACGGCCAGGGCCCACCCTGATGCCTGCATCACGTGCATAACGAATGAGATCCCACACAATGAGGAAATATGAGTTAAAGCCCATATCGCCGATGACTTTGAGTTCATACGCCAATCGTTCGACAGCCTCTTGTGGCAGAGTCTCGCCCCAACGTTGTTTGGCGCCCTCCCACGTGAGATATGCCAGATACTCTGCGTCGTTCGCATATGCCGAGGGCAATGGAAAATCTGGAAGTTGATATTCGCCAAAAGTGATGTCAACTTTGGCTCGTTCGGCAATCAACAACGTGTTGTCGCAACTCTCTGGCAATTCTTTCCAGACATGACGCATTTCTGCTGCGGTCTTCAGATAATGCTCGGTTCCTTCAAATCGAAAACGATCCTGTTCATGCATGAGGGCACCGGTTTGAACACACAACAACGCGTCATGTGCTTCGTGATCACTTTGATTGACGTAATGAGAGTCGTTGGTGGCTAGTAGCGGAGCACCGATTTTTCGCGCAATGTCGACCAGCTTGGGATTAGTGCGTAACTGATCGGCAATTCCGTGATCTTGAAGTTCAACAAAAAGATTGTCGCGACCAAATATCTCTTGCAGACGACCGGCTTTTTCAATCGCACCTTTTTCATCGCCTCGTAGCAAGGACTGCAGCACATGCCCGCCCAGGCACCCCGTAGTTGCGATGAGACCCGACGAGTGTCGTTCGAGAAGTTCCCAATCAACTCGTGGTTTGTAGTGATAGCCCTCGAGAAACGCCAAGCTCGACAATTTGATGAGGTTTTTGTAGCCCTCGTTATTCTCGGCGAGAAGAGTGAGGTGGTAGTACTGCTTGCGACCGCCCTCATCTGAGCCACCGTTGTCATCTAATTTTCCGCGTCGAGGGATGCGCTCGGTTCGGTGATCATGGGCCATATAGGCCTCTGTGCCCAAGATGGGCTTGATCCCCTGTTTCTGGCATTCCTTGTAGAAGTCGATGACTCCATACATGTTGCCGTGGTCGGTGATGCCGAGAGCCGGCTGACCATCTTCAACCGCTTTGCGAACGAGTTCGTCAAGCCGTGCCGCCCCGTCGAGCATGGAATATTCAGTGTGGACGTGAAGGTGTGTAAACGATGATGCCACCTTCACTCCCCTTCCTCATCCAACCCGACTGAAACACTCAAAATAGCAGTCGGGTGCGCCTGACCTTGGAAGCCACACGACACCGCCCGGCATGGTGCAAAAATTACAAAAGTGCGGTGATTTGCTTCGCGTACTGCGATTTACAAATACGTTCCCACTGCTCCAGCAGGACCAGTCTGGCTGGGGGGAATCTGTCGCATTTGCTCAATTTGTTGTCGGGCCGCCAACTGTTGGGCAAACAATGTTGCCTGAATTCCATGGAAGAGGCCTTCCAGCCACCCCACCAATTGTGCTTTTGCGACGCGTAACTCGCCATCGCTCGGTACCTCTCCATCTTTGAAAGGCAACGCCAACACATGGAGCTCTTCAGCTAAGTCAGGAGACAGGGCCGAGGAAATCTCGATCACCGACCGCTCGTAAATTTCGGCGAGTCTTTCTCGACTTGCTTCATCAAGTTGAGTGCTGCGCACTTCTTCCAAAAGTTGGCGCACCATTGAACCAATTCTCATCACCTTGGCAGGTTCAGTAACGCTCTCTGTCAGATTCTCTTCCTGCTGTTCTGCGGGAACAGAATCAACGACTTCTGCGCCAGAAACGACTGTGGGGTTTTCGTTGTTATTGGTCACCCCTCCATTGTGCCAACGAATCGACACGAATCACGCCCCGGAAAACCACATCGATGGTGCACCTACCGTTTTGAGCGATAAGCAAGCAGTGGGACAAGCATTTCGTCCTCTGTTAACGATCCATGACGACAGACCAGATCAAATGCACCACTATCAAGAGGTTCTTCAAAACTCACAGGTTGATGTGCAACAAGTGCGACGTCTCCCATTCGTCGTTCCACAGATGCAGAAACACGTGGTCCGAACCATTGCTCGTCTAGTACCTGGTCCTTGGTCACCACCCATGCCACATCGTCATATTGACTTGCTGCATCGAAAAGCGCTCCTTGTCTGCCACGGCGCGCATGAAGCCAACGAAATCGTCCTTCACCTGACTGATGGTCGACGTGTTCTGTGATGGATGGATCAGGAACGATTGTGTTGTCACCGACATGCACTTGTCCGTGGTCTGCCGTCACCAAGAGAACCGTGTCGGGTGGAAGCACGGACACACAACTTTGGACCAAAGAGTCAGCGAATCGAAGTTCGGCCTCGTAGTACTCACCAAAGCCGCGTTCATGTGCAATCTTGTCGATTCCGTCGTAATAGGCATACACAAATGGTTCACCTTTATCGAGCGCATCTTTTATCGCAATTGCGATACTGCTCGGTGAGCGCCATCCCATATGTTTGACCCCATTGAGATGAGCCTGCGTGAATCCGCTTCCTTCTAATTCGGCTTTACTGATGACTGGCGCGCGAGCCCCGAGAAAAGGCGGACAGGGTTGAACTTGTTCAGGTGAATAGCGACGACGCAAATCACCATGCTCGTCACCCCATCGCAAGACATTCATCACTGTGTCACCCATGTCAATGCGATAACCGATGAGTCCGTGTTCTCCGGGTGTTAAACCAGTCACCAAAGATGTCAGAGCAGTCGCTGTTGTTGACGGCGCAATAGTGGTGACATGTCCCCCATGAAAGGAGGACAAAACCGGCATGTGGATGCGATGGGAGATGAACTGATTCCATCCCAACCCATCGAGTACCAGTACCACGATGCGATCTGCGCCACTCACCTCGTCAGGCATCCATTGAGGCACGTGTGTGACCCCGTGAGGCGCGCACAAGACCGGCACAATGTCAGACAGACATCCCGCTGAATAGGCGGGCAATATGGGCCGAGGAACACTCACACCCCCCAGTGAAGCACCTACGATGGGTGCGTGCGAGTTTCTACGCGAGGTGACTATGCCTGTCGGGCCCTTTTGTCTCTTGCGCTCCATGCCGAATCAAGTGGACCAACCTCTGTGCGTGATATCGCCGAAAGAACCGGGCTGCCTCAACCCTATTTAGAGCAGATTCTGCTGGCTCTCAAAGGGGCTGGATTAGTGCGCTCCAAACGGGGTGTCGGCGGTGGGTATGTGTTGGCCAAACCTGCCACCGAAATTCGTCTCTCCGACATCATCTCAGCGGTTGATGGACCAATCACTTTGGGTGATTTTGGACAACCCCATCAAGATGGATCATGCGACCACGAGGGTCAATGCGTTCTTCTTGCGATCTGGGATGTAGCGGGACAACATATGCGCGAACACCTCGAGGCCTACACACTCGACTCCATTGCGCGAGCCGCAACGGGCGTGGGCCCGTGGCCTAAAGCTGAGCCTCACCACCACTGAGCTATCTCATCACGCGACACATACCTTGTCGCGACAGCTGTGAGTGCAGAAGTACTCAGGCTGGCTCAGTGAACTGACATGCGGAGATCACAGTTGCCATGTCGCTTGGAACTTCTGCGCTCCATGTCATCTCGTCTCCCGTACCAGGATGCACAAGCGACAAACGTGCTGCGTGCAACATCGGTCGTGATGCGGACAGTGCAGCGCGTGCGCCTCCATACATCGAATCGCCCACTACGGCATGTCCGACGGCTGCGAGATGCACGCGAATCTGATGCGTGCGACCTGTCTCCAAGGTGCAGCGCACCAATGTCAACTCGGCTGGTTCATTGAATTCTTCTTGAACCTCGACGAACGTACGCGCCCATTTCCCGCTTTTCACCACCGCCATCTTCAATGGATCGCGGGGATCTCGACCGATATCGGCATCGATGACCGCCGAGGGCGAATCAAACTTTCCCCACGTCAATGCGAGATACTCACGTCCGACCTCATGTTCCGACAATGCTGCGACCAATGTGTCATATGCGCGCTGAGAACGCGCAACGACCATCATGCCAGTGGTGCCTGCATCGAGTCGATGCACAATTCCCGGACGCTGTGGTTGGCCAACTTGGGCCACTTCAGGAAAACGCGCCAGGATTCCGTTTACCACCGTTCCTGAACCATGTCCGGCTGCCGGATGCACCACAATCCCCGCAGCTTTGTTGATCACGATGATGTCGTCATCAACATAAACAACGTCAAGGTCAACAGATGAATCGGGACCAGGCAACTCATCTAATGGAATTTTTTCAAGATCGACAACGACTGTCTGCCCTTCTTTCAGTCGCACTTTTCCGGACTGACTCAACTGACCATCAACCTCAGCGCCACCAGCATCAATCAATTTGGATGCCTCTGAGCGCGAGATATCGGCAATCAGCGACACGATTCGATCGAGACGTTCGCCATCAAGTGCGGCGGGAACCACTTCTTCAACTTTCATTTCACTCCCGCACCCTCTTTTGTCTTACTGTCACGTAACAACGCGAGTACCAGAAGGGCTGCCCCGATCGTGATACTCGAATCAGCGACATTGAACACGGGAAACCACTGAAAATCGATGAAGTCAACAACGCGGCCATTCATCCATTTGTCTTCTCGAAACAATCGATCCACGACATTTCCAATCGCGCCGGCCGCAATCAGCGCATATGCAGTCGACATCACAGCGTTTGGCGCTTTCAGTGCAGCGCGAACGAGCCAGACGAAAGCGACAACAGCGACAACACCGATAATCGGCCCCATACCTTGCCCTTGAGAAAAAGCAAAGCCACTGTTGAACCCCAATGCAAATCGAAGAGTCCAAAAAATGTCGACTGTCCGACCGTCATCGAGGCTGGACACTGCCCAATGCTTTGTCCATTGATCGATACCGACAACAACACCAATAATGAGCGCCACGCGACGCGACAGTGTCATAAACGACTTGGGCCTAGCGGCGACCCAAACCTCCGGCACGTTCAGTCACCAACTCTGTTGCCCAAGGAATTGCCTTGAGACGTTCTTTGGGAATCGGTGAACCAGAGACCAACGAGTATCCGTATTCGCCACGTTTCATGCGCAACAACGCAGCATCAATCAATTCGATGGTCTGTCGCGCCGCAGCAGACAAGGTCAAATCTTGATCGCGCTCAACAACCATGGTGTCACCTTCTCCACCTTCGTCATCGAATTGCACATCGCCCATTTCGGCATCTGCAATAAGTGCGTTGGCTTCGTTTTCCAAACGTGTCGCCTGTCCAGAGAGTTTTTCTCGTTCCTCTCGAAGAAGCTCACGCATCGAGAACAGAAACTTCAAGTCGTACTCTTTTGTCGAGGTCACTCCGTCTTGTGACGGTCCCTTGACAATGACATGACGCTTGGGCGGCTCTGGTTTTTTGATGGGAATTCGGGGTGGCATTGGAGGCGGAGTCGGAGCCGCTGCGGCGGCATTTTTCGCCGATGTCGAGGCCTTCTCTGGTGCTGCCTTTTTTGCGTCGACGGGAGCAGCAGCAGTTTTCTTCTCTGCAGTTTTTGCTGGTGCAGGCTTCGCTGGTGGTTTCTTGGCAACAACTTTGGCCGGAGCCTTCTTTGGCATCACCTTCTTTGCGACTGGTTTTTTCGCAACTGGCTTTTTCGCAACTGGTTTCTTCGCGGGCGACTTTTTGGCAACAGGCTTCTTCGCAGTCACCTTTTTCGTAGTCACCTTTTTCGTAGTCACCTTTTTCGCCGCTGGCTTCTTCGCAACTGGTTTCTTCGCTGTCGCTTTCTTTGCCACAGGCTTCTTGGCTACGGACTTTTTCGCAGCAGGCTTCTTCGCGGGCGACTTTTTGGCAACCGGCTTCTTCGCAGTCACCTTTTTCGCCACTGGCTTCTTCGCAGGCGACTTCTTGGCAGGTGTCTTCTTTGCGGGGGCTTTCTTTTTGGCTGCCATCTGTAACCACACTCTCTTTCGACGGACAATGCCCGTGTTGCCCCGAGAGGCTACGGCGGTTTCAGCGCGAACTCAACGACTGACAGCAACTTGGACGCCAATCAGCGTCCCTTCAATGCTTATTTCTCTCGCCATCGAGTCATCCCAGGTCACAGATGTCGCCAATGTCTCGCGAGAGATGAACTCGGCATGAGGCTCTAATACCTGTTGCAGAGTGGCGTCTGTTCCCAAAACCAATGAAATGCGATCGGAAACATCGAATTGGGCGTCTCGCCGTGCCTGTTGGACAGCTCGAATCACGTCACGAGCCAATCCTTCGGCCTCAAGTTCAGGTGTCACCGTTGTGTCTACAAGAACGATGCCACGACCCGCACTCAACGACGCACTCGCGGTGTCGGCACGCGTCACCAACTTCAAGGTGTACTCACCAGGAACCAGGCGTTGTCCTGCAACGACAATGTCGTCACCGTCTTGCACCCACTCGCCTTTTTTCACAGCCGCAATCACCGACTGCGTATTCTTGCCCAGCCGAGGTCCAACGACAGCGGGCACCACCTGTAATTCGTGAGATGCCACAGAATCGACATCGGTGGTCAACACAACTTGGCGAATGTTCACTTCATCCTTGATGATGTCTTCGAATCCCTCAAGAAGCGATGACTCCCCCGATGCCACGGTCACACTCTGAAGTGGCAATCTCACGCGACGACCGTGGGCTTTTCGCACCGACAACGCCGACGAGCAGACATCACGAACAAGGTCCATCGACGCCACCAATGACACATCGCGAGGGAGCGCAGCCGATGTTGGCCAATCTGACAAATGCACACTGTCGCCGGCATCGCCGTGCAGGCCACGCGAAATTTCATCGGTAATCATCGGCAACAGTGGCGCGGCGATTTTGGTGAGGTAATCAAGCAGTGTGTGCAAGGTATCGATTGCGTCTTGGTCTCCGGCCCAGAAACGATCTCGGCTACGTCTGATGTACCAGTTGGTCAAGACATCAAGAAACACACGAATGTGTTGACAGGCCGCGAACAAGTCGTAGGTGTCCATGGATGCGGTGACGTCGTCGATGGTGTCGGCCAACTTTGAGAGAATGTAGCGGTCGAGCACATGCGATGAATCGGTTCGGTGAGATCCGATTTTCGATTCTGCATTGGCGTAC
>JBEDHS010000082.1:0-23239 GCA_041173945.1 Actinomycetota bacterium | reverse complement strand
TCTTCGCGTTCTAAGGCCGTTGTTCTTTCGGTGCGAAGGGCACGCAAGCCTGGTCGACTAAAACGATTGAGGAACACTGTGTCTGTCTCTGCTGCCGTAACAATTGCGTTTTTCCAATTCTCATGAACAGGAGACTCCTTTGCTGCAACCATGCGAGTTCCCATCTGCACACCACCAGCACCAAGAGCCAATGCGGCAGCGAGCCCATAGCCGTCGGTGATTCCACCAGCCGCAACGATGGGCACGTCAACATGTTCCCTCACAAGGGGCAACAGCACCATCGACGCGACGTCGCGGGGATTCTTGAAACCCCCTCCTTCACCACCTTCGACAACTAAACCATCCACGCCAGCCTCGACTGCTTTCAACGCGGCGGCAAGTGTTGGCACGACATGAAACACAACAAGTCCGGCTTCTTTCAGTTGTCGTGTGTATTTGGTGGGGTCACCCGCTGAAGTGGTGACGAATCGAACTCCCTGTTCAACAACGAAGTCTGCAATCGATGGATCTCTGACGAATGCTTGAGCGATGTTGACTCCAAACGGTTTGTCCGTCAATTGACGCATCTTTTCAATCTCATGCTTAATTGCATCGAGTTCCCCAGATGAGGTTTCAATAATTCCCATCCCGCCCGCATTAGAGACCGCAGACGCCAACTGTGATCGAGCAATCCATCCCATCGGAGCTTGGATAATCGGATAGTCGATACCCAACATCTCCGTGATGGAGGTTCTCATGGGATCAGGTCGTAGTGCAGCCATCTCCACAGACTAAGTTGCCAACGCAGGTCCTTTTTCCATTGGAGCCATCTATGTCAACAACTTCTCGTCGTGTCGCCGTCATCAATGATGGTCGTTTCTATGTGGGGCCACCCCTCGCTCGTTTTCTTGCCGTACGACACCACGACGTTGTGGTGGGTGACGCCCCACAAGAACTCATTGATGAACTCACCAATGCAGGTGTCACCGCCATTTCGGTGCCCGGAGTGAACAAACGTGGCAACACAGAGGGTTTTCGCCAACTTGTTGATTCTGCCATGAACGCATTTGGCCGCATTGACAGTGCTTCGATGTTCTCGGGCAACATCATCACGGGGTCAATTCTGAAATCTTCTCGAGAAGACCTGAACAATCTCTACGAAACATGCCTTGTGCCACCCTATGAATTCCTGAAGGCAGTTCTCCCAGTGATGGTTGAACAAAAATCGGGCCAGGTCCTGATCATCACCAGCGCTGCAGGAGCCAGGCCCACTCCTGGTGCACCTTTATATTCATCACTTCGCGCGGCGGCTTCAATGCTTGCGCGCAACGCTGCTGGCGAAATGGCAAAGCACAATGTTCAGGTCAATGCGATTGGAACCAATTTCATGGACTTCCCTGAATTTCTTCGTGCCAGTGGTGCCAACGATCCAGAAGTACGAAAGAAGGTCGAAGCGCAAGTACCGCTCAACAGGCTGGGAACTCTGGATGAATTTGCATCATTTTGCATGCCCTACATCGATGGCACGAGTCAATTTGCAACGGGACAGTTCGTCACGTTCTCTGGTGGTTGGTCATAAACGACTCGTTATTGTCACAACTTCGCCGAATACGTATCACGCAAATCTTTCTTTAAGACTTTTCCTGTCGCATTACGTGGCAACTCTTCTGCCTGCCAGAAAATCTTGCTCGGCACTTTGTAACTCGCCAACTTATTCGACAAGTACTCACGGAGAGTCGCTTCATCATTCGGGCCGTGACCAGGAGCAGCGATAACAACAGCGGCAACCTCTTCACCCAAAGATGGATGCGGAATTCCAATGACCGCACAATCTCTCACCACGTCAGATTCAAACAAGACGGTTTCTACTTCGACGCAATACACATTCTCCCCGCCGCGCAAAACCATGTCTTTGATGCGATCGACCACGTAGATAAACCCGTCCTCATCAATGAATCCCGCATCTCCCGATCTGAACCACCCATTGATGAACGCTTTGGCAGTCTCGTCTGGTTTGTTCCAGTAGCCGCGAACATTATTCGGCCCATACATCCAGATCTCTCCAATTGTTCCGGGCGCACAATCGGTTCCATCTTCGGCAACAATTCGCACTTCAGTACCCACGTACGGAAGACCCACACTGTCCTTTTTTGCGAAGTAGGTGGCTCCGCTGTTGCCTATGACCGCAGCAGTTGTCTCGGTCAGTCCATAGCCATTTCCGGGCATCACTTTGCCGGCAAACTCATTTTCGATTTTTGCAATTGAATCGGGCGCCACTGGAGCTCCACCTTGGGAGATTGTTCCCAAGGAAGAGATATCAAACTCATTTAGTCGAGGATGCTCCAACAATGATCGAACGACGGTGGGCACTCCCCCAAAGACCGTGATCTTGTGTTTTTCGATGAGATGCAGTGCCTCGAGTGGATCCCACTTGTACTGCGACACGATGATGCCGCCGTTATAGGTCTGAGTGGTGACACCGCAAAGCCCCGCAATATGAAAGTACGGGAAAGTTGACATTGCAACAGGTCGCTTTGCAGGCATCGATGGAAACGAGACTTCACCACCGGCCAACTTTGTGGCCACCGCGGTTGCGAACAATCCATTCCAGATATTGGTGATGTAGTTGCGGTGACTACCTGCGGCACCTTTCGGAAAACCAGTCGTACCCGATGTATACAAAATTGTTGCATCGTCATCAGGTGCGATATCGACAACTGGTGGCTCAGCATCAGCATGAGACGACACTTCACTCCATGAAAACGTGCCAGGACGAGCATCAGCGCGGACAACAATTGCTGTGTGCACGCCGACATCGCGCAGTAGCGCCTCATCGAGACGCTCAAGACGTTCTCCATCAACAATCACCGCAGTTGCACCAGAGTCGTTTAGTGCATAACGCAGTTCTTCAGATATCCACCACGCATTGATGCTGACGGTAATGGCTCCAAGTGTTTGGATGGCCCAGTGCGCAAGTGCCCATTCGGGATAATTGCGCATGCCGACAGCAACGCGATCACCTTTCTTGACACCACGGCTATGAAGAAAACTGGCGACGGATGCCACCTGACGATCGGCATCGCTGTATGTCAGGACTTCATCGGAGTAACGGAAGTAGTCAATATCGCCACGCGAACTCGCTGTTTTCCAGACATCCACAAGTGTGCGAGGAGCGTTCTTGAACACTCGCACGGGATTGCCGTGCACCTCAACTGTTTCCAGTTCGAAGACCTGTCCCGGCCCCGTTAACTCAGCAATTGCCTGATTTCTTGGAGTCATCACACCACCGTATCAGTGACGTAGGTCACGACCAGAAGCGAACTAGCGCAACATCAAGGTGGCCAGCTGCGTGCGATTACTGACACCGGCGGCCTTCATTAATCGACTGACACGATTACGCACGGTCTGAAGAGCAAGATGCACCGACGCGGCAATCTCTTCGTTCGTACGACCCTCAACAAGTTCCATCAGAATTCGAATATCCATTTCGTCTTGGGCATGATGCACCACGTTTGTCGGACGCAACCATTCGATAACGCCCATGATCGACGAGATCTTTGTGAGGTCAACCTCTCCTGAAAGGACCTTTTCAAATCTCTCTCGCATGTCGACCATATGAAGACTGACATCGACCACGTCGTGCATTCCCAACTGGTGAGCCAAGACCACTCTTTCGGCAGTGGGGCTGACGTTGAGCATCACGTACTTGCGAACCGGATAATTCACTCCCGGTGCGAGAGGATCAAGGTCAAATTTCTTGTCTACCGAGGTGGGACCGAGAATGCAAATATCAAAGGGAACTGTGCGCAGCGCCTGACGAATCTCTTCGTCTTCATGAAACATGCCGACAATCTCAACGAGTGGATCATGCGCCAAGAGGTCAGCAGCGAACTGTCCCTTGGATCGAGAACGGCTGCATATCAAGACGTGCACAGTGAGCAAATTATATGTCACACACAATGCACGAAAGACCAGTGGAGGCGACGCCGAGAATCGAACTCGGATAAACGGCTTTGCAGGCCGCTGCGTAAGCCATTCCGCCACGTCGCCAATGGAGAGTTTCCCCTCACAAGACATTCAAACTACCTGAATTGACTCAGATTGGTTCAGAGCCGCATCGCCGAAAACATCACAAAGCGCTTTGACGTGGTCCATTTCGACCATACTTGTGAAAATGCGCACGAAAACTTTTGTCTCTGGGTTGCTTCTGGCCAGTCTTGCTTTCATAGCAAGCTGTGGCTCAACATCTGACTCACTACAACCCGGCGACCCCTCGACCAGTGAGCCGAGCCAGACCTATATCAATACAGGCCCCTACTCAGTGGGAGTCACCACTCTCACTCTTGAACGCGGACCCAAAGTTGAAGTGTGGTATCCATCCACAGGGTCATCGAGTGCCACCGACACCTACGACATTCGCGATTTTACTCCAGAGGCAATCCGGGGAATTCTCACCGGAGATGCGCCATCCACTTTCACGATTAATGCGACACGTGATGGCGATGCTGCCGATGGAAAATTTCCCGTCGTATTGTTCAGCCATGGATCCTCTGGGGTTCGCGTGCAGAGCAGCTTTCTCACATCGCATCTTGCCTCGTGGGGCATGATTGTTATTGCTCCCGACCATTGGTCTCGCGATTTACCGCGAGCACTCGTCAACCAAACTGTTGGCACCCAAGCCGACACTCCCACCGATCTTTTTGATGCCCTCGAACTTGTTGTCAACTCGGAACAGTTTTCCTCGCTACTTGATGTGGACAACATTGCAGTTGTCGGACATTCAGCAGGAGGCGGAACTGCAATCCTGGCTGCGACAGACGAACGCGTGGATGGATATGTTTCGATGGCATCGGGTGATCTCAGAACAGAAACCGAGACTCCAATGCCTGACAAGCCGTCGTTCTTCATCGCTGGCGCACTCGATCAGATTGTTACTGTCGAAGAGCGCACCCGTCCCGCATTCGACACAGCGCCATCTCCATCACTGCTCTGGGTTATCGACGAAGTTGGCCATAACGGTTTTGACGATTTCTGCACATTTGGAAACGGAACAGGCATTATTGGAGTGGCAGAAGCATCTGGACTGGGCGTATTCCTTGATCAGAACCCTGGGTTCCGACGCCTCGGAGAAGATGGTTGCGTTCCCCCCGCAGCTCCCGTCGATCAGGCATTTCCCATCATTAGACGCGCCGTCACTGCATGGCTACGCAATCTCTTTGGCATTGATGCCGAACCGCTCGGATTACTTCCCGATACCGCGGGAATCGCTGACGCCTACGACCTGACTGTGTCCACCATCGAGGCGAAATAGCCAAAAGAAAAGAAACCCTGCCTCAACCAGCGAACTACTTCGTTAGCATCATCGCGTGAAAAAGAAGACCGATACCACAGCGATCACCGGTGGTCGTGCGGATGGTGCGTCGTTGAGTCCGGCTTTGTGGGGATCCACCGTGTGGGAGTCTCGGGATCTGAACGATGCCAATACGCGGGCGCAAGGTCTCCGGTCAGAAGGTTTTTATTCTCGCTATTCGAACCCAACAGTGACGCAGTTCGAAAATGCGATTGCAGAACTTGAAGGAGCAGAATCAGCGTTGGCCTTCTCTTCTGGAATGGGTGCCGTCGCATCCACTGTTCTTGCGCTATGTGGACACGGATCCCACATTGTGGCTCAGAACAACATGTACGGAGCGACTTTGGCATTTCTGCAAGGACCATGCGCCAGGTTTGGAATCGAAACAACATATGTCGACCCGACAATCAAAGGCTCATTTGCTGAAGCCGTCGTCACTGGACGCACAACACTTGTGTTGGCAGAAACGCCATCGAACCCATTGTTGACCGTGACAGATCTTGATGAGATCGGACAGATAGTCGGTCCTTTCACCGTGGTCGATTCGACAATGGCGACTCCCGTTGGCCAACAACCATTGAGCCATGGAGTCGACTTGGTGTTGCATTCGGCGACCAAGGGAATCGGTGGACATAACGATGCCTTACTCGGTGTTATTGCCGGGGAAAAAGATCTTGTTGATGCCGTGTGGTCATATGCGGTGATGCACGGAGCAACACCGTCACCTCACGATGCATTGAACGCACTCCGCGGGATACGCACCATGCCCATTCGTGTTGAACGCCAACACACAACATTGCTCCGCGTTGCAGACGCTCTCATCTCTCACAAACGAGTCACTGCTGTCCACCACCCGTTTCTTTCCTCACATCCTCAACATCGCCTTGCCGTGGAACAGATGCGATACGGCGGCACAGTTTTCTCGTTTGAAATCGACGGGGATTTTGCCACGTGCGAAAAATTCGTGAATGCACTCCAGTTGGCGCATATCGCAACATCATTTGGCGGGCCAGAGACTCTTATTTGTCACCCCGCAACAAGCACCCATGTGGGCTTGTCTCGCCAAGACCGTGAACGAAATGGCATCACCGATGGATTGTTGCGAGTGTCTATTGGTTTAGAAAATCCCGACGATCTCGTCGAAGATTTCTCTGCGGCGTTGAACTCGTTGAGTTAGCGAACGATCACAATTTCTTTGGAGGTCGTGGAATGAACCCACTGGTTCGAGCCACATAGTCCGCATAGCCCTCTCGGCGTTTGTTGAGTGATCGCTCCAACATGGGAACGCCCGACACACGCATCAACAAATAGGTCATGACCACCGGCCCGATAAAGCCAATGACTCCAGAGCCAGTCTCTGCTGCGACAACACCGATACCCCACCACAGCAATGCATCACCGAAATAGTTCGGGTGACGAGTCAAGGACCACAATCCCTGGTCCATTACTTTGCCCGCATTGTCTGGATTTTTCTTGAAGCGAGCCAACTGGTAATCGCCAATTGCTTCGAATGCGAATCCCGTGAGCCACACCATGATGCCGATGACAGCAAGTGGACCAATACTTGGAGAGGCATCGGCATTGGCAAACATGACGGGCAATGACACCACCCACATCAAGACGCCTTGGAGACCAAAGACAGTAAACAAGCTGACGACGGGAAACTTCTTGCCAATCTTTTTCCGCATCGCGACATAGCGCCAATCTTCACCGTGTCCGATGTTTCTCTTAGCCAGATATCCGGCAAGACGCACACCCCAGATTCCCACGAGTAGTGCCATCACTATTTGACGGCCACTGTCTCCATCAATGGTGATTGCAAGCACCCATGAATTAATCGCAAAACCAGCACCCCACACAATGTCAACAATTGACGCGTTGCGAACGATGACACTGACGAGCCATGTACTGACCATCACAATCGCAATCGTGATTGCCGATACCAACATTGCCTTATCCATGATTTCCTCCATTATGAAAATTGACGTCCACTTCACCAAGATGACGGGCAACAGATTCATCCATCAGCGTCCATTGCTGATCGAGCCATGCCACAAATGCCTCGCCGCTTGCGACCGTGGAGCGGTGATGCTCGACAACGCGCACGTGAACTTTCACTGCACTTTTTGCCAACTGGCGAACGATTCCTTTGAATGTGTCCATGCCGTCAAAGCCACTGTGCCACATTGTCAACACCGTGGCGTGAGGGACTGCGGCAAGCAATGCACTGGCTCCTGCTGGTTTTGGTGGAAGTAAATATTTGAGCTGACTCAATCTCTGTGCCCTCTCGGGTGATCGCTTACTTAATGACTCGAGAGCGCTTGCTCGCTTAATGGGATTTGCGCGGGTCCCTTCTGGAAAGATCACAGCCACATCACCTTGATCGAGACCACGAGCCATCTGTTCGATTCCTTGCAGTTCAGACGACACATTGTTCGATTGACGATCGACGAAATAATTCGGAAGACGATGTCCCACGATGTCCAAACACGGATCCATCTTCAATTCCTGTTTGAGAACATAACGAGGACGCAGTGCGGAATGAGTGACGAAAACCCACGCACTCATAATCGAGTCGGCCAGGCTCGCGTGACGACACAGTGCAATAAACGGCCCTCCTCCGACGGCGGGAGCCCCTTCAACTTCTATTCGAAGCCCCACAGTGGCCTTCAACGCTCCGATGACGCCGCGTGTCCACCATGCTTGGAGGCGATAGTTCGATTGTTTGTTGTGGCCTCGTCCCACAATCCAGAGAAGGCCTGCCCCGATCACACCAAAGGTCTCCATCCAAGCCCACAGAGTTCCAAATGCCGTGAATCGCACAAGCGGGCAACGCCAACGCCCACGTATCACGTCCACTATCAATAAAATGGGAAACCACACGAGCACTGTCGAAGTCAAAAACACAGCCATCACAATCACACCGGTGACCATCACCATGCGTCGTAGCCACGTTCGCTGCATAACTGAACCCTATTCGCTCGCTGTTCATGGACCTGTAACAGAGCGCTTCAGAACAGCAGTTGACACATCGTATACATTTCATAGGGTGACTCAGGACGCGACCATCACCGGCACAATCTCATTTCGAGTCAATGACACAGACGTTGAGGTCGCAAGCGATCACCCTCACTTGTTGTCCGCGCTTCGTGAAGAACTTGGGATCACGTCCGCCAAAGATGGCTGTTCACCTTCTGGTCAATGCGGATGCTGCACGGTGCTTATCGATGGCAAGGCACAAGTGTCGTGCCAGTACCCGATAGCCAAAACACAAGGACGCACAATCACGACTTTGGAAGGTCTGCCCGAGTCGGAACGAGACACCTTTGCCCAAGCTTTTGCGTCATGTGGTGGTTTGCAATGTGGATTCTGTATCCCTGGCATCGTCATGAGAGCCAAATCCCAAATAGACAAGAAAGGCGCCGAATTGACGCGCGAAGACATGTCTCGCCATCTCGGTGCGCACTTGTGTCGATGCACGGGTTACGTCAAAGTTCTTGATGCAATCGATGTGGTTGCACAGTCGGTGACCGTCACACGTCCAGATGCGTCGGGAATCGGGGCACGCAGCACCAAGTACGAAGCAGCCGAGCTCACACTTGGAGATCGCGGATACATCGACGACATGTCTGTTCCGGGCATGCTCCATGGTGCACTTCATCTCACCAAACACACTCGCGCCGACGTCATCTCAATAGATGTTTCTCGCGCACTGCAAGCACCAGGTGTTGAAGCGGTCTTCACCAAAAAAGACGTTCCTGGCGACAACATGGTGGGAATCATCGTGAAGGATTGGCCGGTGTTCATCGGTGAGGGCGATCGCACCTCGTATTCGGGAGACGTTCTGGCGATAGTCGTTGCCCAGACAAAACGCCAAGCGCGTCACGCAGCAGAATTAATCGACGTCACCTATTCTCCGCTTCAACCCGTCGTTGACCCCCATCAGGCCGTAACAGACACCGAGATTGCAGTGTGGGGCACCGCAACCAATGTGCTTTCTCGTAGCGAATACCGACGGGGAAATGTCGATGAGGCACTTGAAAAGAGTGCTCATATCGTCACCGAGACATTTCAGACGCAAAGAATCGAACACGCGTTTCTCGAACCTGAGTCGACCTTGGCTGTTCCTCATCCCGACACGGGCACCATGCACGTGTATTCCGGTGGACAAGGTGTTTGGGACGACAGAGATCAGATCTGTTCATTGTTAGGTCTCGACACCACACACGTCACGGTGGAACTTGTATCCAATGGCGGCGCCTTTGGCGGCAAAGAAGACATGTCTAATCAAGGCCATACCGCACTTGCTGCGTGGCTTCTTCAAAGACCCGTGAAATGCACTCTCTCGCGTGAAGAGAGTTTGTTGATGCACGCAAAAAGACACCCCATACATATGGAGTACACGGTGGGTTGCGATGAATCAGGCAAGCTCACCGCTGTTCGTGCACGCATGATTGGCGACTCTGGCGCATATGCATCGGTCGGAATGAAAGTACTCGAGCGAGCAGCGGGTCATGCGACGGGGCCGTACCACACACCTGCTGTCGATGTGTCGTCTGTTGCGGTTCGCACCAATAACCCTGTGTGCGGCGCCTTTCGCGGTTTCGGAGCAAACCAAGCACAGTTCGCAATGGAAGGCTGTCTTGACAGGTTGGCGGAAAAGGTTGGAATCGATTCCTGGGAAATTCGAAAGCGAAACGTGATTCGTCCCGGGCAAGTGTGGGGCCCCGGGCAGATTATGGATGAGGGATGCTTGGGCGCTGAAGCGTGCTTGGATGCGATACAACCCCACTTTGTCGATGCAATCTCTCACGGCAAAGCCGTGGGACTTGGTTTAGGACTGAAGAACTCAGGACTTGGTAACGGGTTCCGAGAAGTATCGCGCGCCGTCATTCATTTCCGCGAGGACAACATTGTCGAAGTCAGACATGGTTGGACCGAGATGGGACAAGGGGTCCACACCGTCGCGCTTCAAGTTGCCGTTGAAGAACTTGGAATTAATCCAGATCGAATAAAAGTCATCGTCGACACCACCAGACAACTTGGTTTTGGACAGACCACCGGCAGTCGCGGCACATTGATGGCTGCAGGAAGCATCAAAAATGCCTGCGAAGCAGCGCGACTAGACGGATGTAAAACAGGTGTTGATTACACCGGAGAATACGTTGTCGATTGGACTCAACATCTCGGAGATCCAAACGTCGAACATCCCACAATTCACTCCGCATTCGGGTACGCGGCACAACTCGTCGTAATGGACCGCGAGAGCCAAGACATCGAAAAAGTTGTCGCCATTCACGACGTGGGACGCGCGGTTAATCCGACATTGTGCGAAGGTCAAGTAGAGGGCGCAGTGCATATGGGATTGGGATATGCGCTCACAGAAGACTTCCCTGCCGACGACAATGGCATCCCCACGAACATGACATTGCGATCACTTGGGATCTTGCGACCAAAAGATGTGCCGCGCATTGAAGTGGAACTTATTGAATGTCCGCAGCCACGCAGTCCTTACGGGATCAAGGGTGTAGGCGAAATCGGACTGGTTCCCACTGCGCCGGCGGTCGCCAAAGCTCTCCACGATGCAGATGGTGTATGGCGCAATCAATTACCCATGAAGCCAAAAACTGCACAAGACTGAAACAACACTGACGAAAGCAGCCACCATGACGACTCCCGTTGCCCTTTATCTCCAAGACGCTCATCCCATCGCAGAGGGCATGCAATACGCCCAGTACGCGGAGTCCAAGGGATTTGATGCTGTCTGGCAAGCAGATAGTCGTCTGGTCCGTGATGCGATTGTTCCGATGTCGGCATTTGCCGCAAGCACGTCACGCATCAAGATTGGTTCTGGCGTGGTTGATTGCTGGACACGTAACCCCGCTCGCTTGGCCGCAACATTTTCCACCCTGGACGATCTCGCGCCTGGTCGCATCATTTTAGGAATCGGTGCATGGTGGGACCCGTTGGCTGCAAAAGTAGGCATCTCACGTGACAAGCCATTACGTGCAATGCGCGAGATCATCACTGCTGTTCGGGCGCTGTTGAATAACGAGACGGTCACAATGAATGGAACCTTCGTGCAACTCGACGGAGTCGAATTGGATTACGTCTATCAAGAACGTCGACCCAAAGATGTGCCTATCTATCTGGGAGCAACAGGAATGCAGATGATGGAACTCGCAGGTGAAATTGCCGATGGAGTCGTACTGAATTATCTAGTCTCTCCCGAATACAACAAGACCGCCATCGAAGCACTTGCCCGCGGTGCCGAGAAAGCTGGACGACGTTGGGAAGACATCGATCGCCCGCAACTCGTTGTCTGCAGCGTTCACGAAGACAGGAAAGTGGCGCTCGATATGGCCCGATTAATGGTCACTCAGTACCTCGGTCAACAACCTCACATCATGAAAGCCTCTGGTGTTCCTCAATCGCTTCTCGACAAAGTTGGCGAAGTACTGACATGGCCCGCAACGCACGAACAAGTCGAAGCCGCATCGAAGTTGGTTCCTGATGAGATCGTGCAGATGCTGACCGCATCGGGCACCCCCGACGACGCGCGCGCCAAGGTACGTGAATACATACGAGATGGCGCAACGTGTCCCATCTTGTATCCACTCGGTGATGTCACCGCGATGATCGATGCATTCTCCGGGTGGACCGCCTGATCTCATGAAAGTCGCAGCGATTCAATATGACATCGCCTGGAACAACCGCGACACAAATTTCAGACACGTCACCTCATTGCTTCGCAGTGCTAAATCTGCTGGTGTTGACTTCGCTGTCTTGCCAGAGATGTTCTCGACCGGATTTGTCGTTGACTCGCAAGAGTCTGGCGAACCCATCGGCGGTCCATCATCGCAATTTCTCATCGACATGGCGAGCGATTTGTCCATGTGGATCGCGGGAAGTTGTCCCGAATACGACACCGATGACCCGAGACCGTATAACTCGTTGGTCATTGCATCGCCCGAACGCGAAGTGTTCCGCTACCGAAAGATCCATCCCTTCACCTACGGCGGCGAGGACCGTCATTACCGAGCAGGCAATTCGTTCCTGACAGTTCCCATCAACGGATTACGAGTCTCTTTTTTCGTGTGCTACGACCTTCGATTTGCCGACGAATTCTGGAATCTTGCACATCAGACAGACCTCTATGTGATTCCGGCGAACTGGCCCACGTCTCGACGGGAACATTGGCTCGCACTACTCACCGCTCGCGCGATAGAGAACCAAGCATTCGTTCTTGGATGTAACCGAATCGGCACAGGTGGAGGCCTCGACTACAGCGGCGAGTCTCGCATTATTGACCCGCTTGGGAAAACCATCGGACACGGGACATCACAGGAGATGATTCTGACTGCAGACATCTCGGCACAGACCGTGATTGATGTGCGGAAAAAATTTCCTTTTCTTGCCGACCGTCGTTAAGCGCGAGGGTCGATAGGGGTATCAAGTCCGAGCGCTGCCTCAATTTGTTCGGCAATCGACAGGCAACGGAGATCTGTGTAGCGGGCACCCATCACCTGAACACCAATCGGGAGATCATCACACATGCCCGCTGGTGTCACCACACACGGCAAGCCAAGCAAATTGCCAGGCAGCACGGGCCGCATCAGCTCCAATGTTCCTGTTGAACCTTCTTCGCTCGAGATGTCCCAACCGGCAACAAACGCAGGTTGAGTCCATGTGGGCAGAACAACTGCCTGATAGTCCTGGAACCACATCGACCATCGTCGAGCCAATCCATCTCGCTGTGCATGAACCATGTAGTACTCAAGAGAAGATGGCTTGGGGAATTGCGCCAAAGCATTCTCAATCAACTTCTTCGCGCCGTCTCCCATCACCATGTCTAACTGGTCGCGTATGTCGTGCAATTCAGTGAACAACATCGATGCCCACAGTAAATACGACAACTCCATGTCTGGTGGTGTGGCTTCCACAACATTGTGTCCCTCGTCCGCCAACACATCTGCTGCTTTTCGCACAGCATCCATAATCAACGGATGAGTCGATCCACCCGGTGGATTAGTCACCACCGCAATTGTCAACTTCTCCCCTGTGTCGAGTCCGGTCAAATTCACCGGCACACTCACAGGATCGCGTGGATCGGGACCTGCGACGATGGAAAATCCTGCTCGCACATCGGCAATTGTGCGCGCCATCACACCTTGGTTCAACATCACCTGCGACGACAAGGAGCGATCCGGGGTGGGATATGTCTGCGTATCGGGAATAACGCCAAGAGACGGCTTGATCGATGCGATGCCGCATGCATGAGCAGGGTTTCGCAACGAACCACCGATGTCATTACCCAAACCAATCGGCGACATTCCCGTCGCCAAGGCGGCCGCTTCTCCACCACTTGATCCACCGGCTGTATGTTCAGACTTCCACGGGTTTTTCGTGCGGCCATACAACGTTGAATCTGTATGAATGCGCAAACCCATGTCGGGCAAATTTGTACGCCCAATCGGAATCGCACCAGCAGCTTTCATTCTCTCCACAACCGGAGCATCAGACGGTGCAATGGCTTCAGCGAAAATGGGCAAACCATTTGTCGTTGGTTGACCAGCAACGTCAATGTTGTCTTTGATGGTGAACGGAACACCATGGAGAGCGCCCAGTTCTTGTCCTCTGCCGCGTGCCGAGTCTGCTTCATCGGCCATACGGAGCGCTTCATCGCCCAAGACACGAACAATTGCATTGACGCTTCCGTTGACGTCTGCGATGCGATCGAGATGCGCTTGAACAACCTCTCGACTGGAGACATTGCCATCGGCAATCTCTGCAGCAATTTCCAGGGCGCTCCTGCGCCACATCTCCGATGTCATCTGCGTTAGCGGGTCTTGCTCGGATCGGGCTCTTTAGGAAGCCCAAGAACTCTCTCGCCCACAATGTTTCGCTGAACTTGAGCGGTTCCACCCCAAATGGTTGACGAACGATGCTGGAAGAACATTGACGTCCATCGGTCGGCAACATACTTGCCGTCTTTGTCATCGATAATCAACATTGCTTCGGCACCACGAGCGTTCATCATTCGCTCGGAGAATTTCTGTGCATATTCAGACCAGAACATCTTGTTGATCGATGCGGCTGGGCCTGGTTCTTTGCGTGCCATCACTTCGGAGAGCAATTTCAATCCTTGGAATCTCATAATTTCCACATGACTGAAAGCCCACGCCAGATTTTGCCTGATGATCGGATCATTGATCTTTCCGTTTTCCTTCAGAATTTCAACGGCTTCCCAGAATTGTTTCGTGTATTCAACATGCTGGGTAGTTGCATGTCCTCCACGCTCGTTACCCAACGTCGTCATCGTCACGCGCCAACCATTGTTCATTCCACCAATGATGTTGGCCACCGGAGCACGGCTCTCGGTCAAGAACGTCTCTGTGAAGTGCGATGCACCATGTGGTTGCATGATCGGGCGCAATTCGATGCCATTTGATGTGCTGTCTTCTTTAAACATGGGCAACAACACGTACGAAATTCCTGCATGCTTCGGAGCATCTTGATCGGTTCGACACAAGCAGAACATCATGTTCGCCTCGGTCGCACCAGAGGTCCACACCTTCTGGCCAGAAATCACCACTTCATCGCCGTCGATCACACCGCGTGTCTTCAACGACGCTAAGTCCGATCCAGCATCAGGTTCGGAGAATCCCTGACAATAACGATCTGTGCCATCGATGATGCGAGGCAGGAATTTCTTCTTCTGCTCATCCGTACCCCACACAATGATCGATGGTCCGACCAACCACTCACCCATTCCGCGAGTCAAGCGAGGAACATTGGCTCGCGCGAACTCTTCGTTCATGACGGCCACTTCAACACCGGTCAAACCGCGACCACCATATTCCTTCGGCCAGGACACGCACATATAGCCCGCCTCGGTCAACTTGTCGGCCCACTCTCGTGCACCCTTAAATTGGCCGCGCTGCACCATGTCTGCAGACAATCCCACGAGCTCAGCAGGTGCATTTTCTTTCAACCACTCACGCACCTCTTCACGAAATGCGGTCGCAGCTGGTCCTAGATCAAGTTCCAATGGCATAAGCCCCCCTTTGTCGCTGTCCTTGTATTGTGCCAGTTAGGCGAGCGTCTGTAAGAACTCAACTATTGCTTTATTCACCGGTTCGGGGTGGGTCATATTCGCAGCATGTGGACCGCCGTCGATTGTGACTAAGTGCGTTGGTCCCCCTAAGCCGTCGCGGAGAATTTCGGCCTTGGCCAAAGGGATTGCGACATCATCAGTACCGTGAACGATCAACGAGGGACATGTGATCTCACCCAAGCGCTCAGTGATGTCATCACGATGCATCAAACAGCCGAACGCATATGTGAATTGCTCGGGCTCTAATGTCGCCCACTTTGCGTACCACTCGGTCCACGTACCCGGACCCAAAATAATTCCTGCAATGACGTCTTGTACCGCGCCCGCACCGTGTTCGACCCACGCTGCATGAAGTTGGTTGTAGGGCTCGATTGTTTCTGGCGCCTCAGTACCAGATTGGGTGTCAATCAAGACAAGACCCTTCACTCGCTCTGGCGCCAACAGGGCCACACGTAAACTTAAGAATCCCCCTTGCGACATTCCGCCCACAACAGCCGACGCAATTCCAAGATGATCCATCAGACCAAGCACATCACGCGCTGAGTCCCAGTAGGTGAAATCGCCCACAGCTTTGGTGCCTCCAAAGCCTCTTTCGTCCCATGTGATCACGCGATACGAGTTCTTCAAAACCTCCACTTGGGCATCAAACATCGTGTGATCCATCAAAAAGCCGTGGCTCAAGATCACTGCCGGTCCGTTACCGCCAGTGTCTGTGTAGGCGAGAGTGATTCCATTTATCTGAGCTGTATTCATATCGGCACCCTAGTTGCTCATCCGACGGGGGTTTTCATGGCCGGAACTGGGGCAAATCATTGGCGAGAGTCATCGTCCATCGTGGCTCACGTTTTTCAAAAAAAGCCTTGACACCCTCGGCCGCATCGGCACTGACCGCCATCTTGGTGATGATACGCCCCTCGGCATCGATCATTTCGTCAAGCCTTGTGTTCATTCCCCGCCACAACAATTCTTTCGACAATGCAGCAGACACAGGTGCGACATTGACAGCGATGTCGCGAGCAATAGCCATCGCCGCGCTCACAACCTCATCGGGCTCCACAGCCTGAGAGACAACTCCCCACTTTTCTGCTTCAGCACCTGTCATCATCCGCCCGGTCAACAACAACTGTGCAGCCTTTGAAAAACCGATCACTCGCGGCAAAATCACGTGTGATCCAAGTTCTGGCAATATGCCGCGTCGCACCATGGCGAACTGAATCTTCGCTTCGCGAGAGGCAATACGAATATCACACAGCATCGGATACGTGATTCCCACTCCGACAGCGTGACCATTGATTGCACACACCACCGGTTTGCGCACATGGTGCGGCATCAGTCGTGGACCATCGTGAGCACTTCGGCTACCGGGAGCAAATCCTTCTTCTCCGCCGCTTAGATCTGCCCCCGCACAAAAGGCGCGTCCTGCACCAGTCAGGACAACTGCACGCACGGACTCATCTGCATCGGCAGCCCCCATTGCCAGAGAGAGTTCATCGGAGAGTTGTGCAGTCCATGCGTTCAATTGTTCGGGCCGATTCAGCGTGACAGTGGCAACTCCATCTGTGACGTCGTACAGAACAGTTTCATACCTCATCACAACCCCCCGAGATGACGATGTCTCTACAAAGTATCTATTCCTGGTCCACACCGCGAACCCAGGCAGCCACACTCACTACTGAGTTATTCAAGGAGAACAGATGCACACACCATTTTCCCTTCCAGAATTGAGTTTTGATCCAGCAGTTCTGGCCCCATTTCTTGATCCATCCACAATCGAGATTCATCATTCGCGGCATCATCGGGCATATGTTCAGGGCGCAAATGAGACATATGAGAAAATCGTTGAGGCACGCAACAAAAGCCAATATTCCCAATTGATGAAACTCGAAAAAGATTTCGCCTTTCATCACGCGGGACATGTTCTCCATTCACTGATGTGGCGTCATATGGGTGCACCTAGCGAAACAAAGTTGTCGGATACTTTGTCTCGACACATTGCAGCATCGTTTGGCAACCTAGACACATTTGTTGCCGAAGTTTCAATCACCGCATCGCAAATTCAAGGTTCAGGTTGGGTCCTAGCGTGCTGGGATCCTGTGGGTCACCACATCATGCTGCAAGCCATCAATAACCATGAACTTGGATTTTCGCCGATGATGCAACCGTTTATCGCAGTGGATGTCTGGGAACATGCGTACTATCTCCAGTTCCACAACAAACGCGCAGATTACGTCGATGCGTTCATGAAGGTGCTGCAGTGGGAATCGATTTCCGAACACTTCGCAGAAATTATGTCGACGAAGTGAATTCTCGACGCATCTGAGGAATTACCTCTTCGACATATTGCGCCAACAGATCCATGTCCCATGGAGGACGAATTGCAATGTTGACTAATTGCGCGCCAGATTCAACAAATGGCGCGATCTGTTCGATTGCATCTTCAGGTCGTCCCAATAATGAACCAGAGATAATCCGTTCACTTGCTTGACCCCATTGTTTCTCCAACGATGCTCGTACAACTGAAACATCTTCCTGACTTAGGGCATACGACAAATTCACACTCCGCTCAACGTCACTTGGTTGTCGGCCTGCTTTTACACACCAGTCATCCAGAATTCCGTTCAATTCTTTGTACTGCGCCGGACTGGCGTACGCCGCATTCCACCCATCGGCATAAGCACCTGCCATGCGTAATGTTTTTTTCGGCCCAAGACCACCAATCCATAGCGGCATTGATCCCATCGGACCAGGCAACATTGCTGCGTCATTCAGTTCCACAGACGGTGAAGACTGTGTCACGCGTTCACCCCGACGCCACGCATTGATCGCTTGAAGTTGTCCCTCCAAAACCTCAAAACGTGCGCCTTGCGATGGAAAGTCAAAACCGAACGCTCGTGCCTCTTGTTCATGCCAGCCACTTCCCATGCCCATCTCGAAACGACCACCACTAAGGTGATCGACCGAGATTGCGCCCTTCGTGAGAAGGCCAACATTTCTGTACTGGGAACAGAACACCAGACAGCCAAGCCGCGCACGTTGTGTATCGACAGCAAGCGCACCGAGCATCGAAAAGGCTTCAAAGTGAGGCTGAGTTCCTCCATCTGGTGGCGCCTCGTAGAGGTGATCCCACAAAGAAATCCAATCCAGACCGTGTGCATCCAACCACGTCCACAGGTGCCTTAACTCGGACACCGTCGCATTCTGGACACCTAAGTGCACACCGAATTGAACTGCCATCGCTCCCCCTCTTGATAACAAAAGACCCGCCACCAGGGCGGGTCTTCATGTGGAGCGGATGACGAGATTCGAACTCGCGACCCTCACCTTGGCAAGGTGATGCTCTACCAACTGAGCCACATCCGCGTATGTGACAGCCATTCTAGCGAGCCACACCACGACCACAACTTAGGAGGGCACCACCGCATCAACACTGCGTTCCTGGCTCACTCCACGTTGATATCGCACAAGTAATCCCAAAGACACCAAGACCACACAGCCTCCTAACAGTTGTCCTGCTGTGAGGCCCTCGCTGAGAAAAATAAGGGCGAGCACTGTTGAGACCACTGGGCTCAACAAACCCAATAGCGAGGCGATGGTGACATCGACGTGGCTTTGCGACCATGTCATTAGACCATGCCCAACGAGTCCTGGCCCGATGGTCATACCCAACGCACACAACCAGTCCTTCGTCGTCATGTTGCCAAGATCGTTACTCGTCACCATGCCGAATGGAATGACAACCACGGCGAGCCAGATAAAAATTGCTGCAAGAAACGACCACGAATGCACACCCGCTAATCGATTCTTCTTTGCCAGAACAAAATACCCCGTCCACAGCACAACGTTTGCCGTTGCCATCAGGTCTCCAGACACATGCGCACCACTTGATGACGCTGCAGCCATCACCACCATCAACACGCCGGCCAATGAGAGAAATGAGTACCCCAGTTGGCGCGGAGCGAGACGCTCACCAAAAAGTCGTCGTGCGACAAACAACACCAACACGGGCTGAATCGTGGTGATCAGAGTCGCGTTCGCAATCGAGGTCATCTTGATAGAAGCAAAACCAGTCACAAAAGACAGAGCAAAAAGAAAGCCTGGCAATGCCGTCTGTTTCAACAAATCGCGAGTCAACTTGCCACCCGTTGCATACGCGACCGCGATCATCAATGGTGTTCCAAGAATCGTGCGGTAAAAAACGATTGCAGGCGTATCAACCGTCATGACTTTGTTCATCACTGGTCCTGTGCCCCATGCAAACACCGCTGTGGCCGCTGCCAGAATATGAATATCTTGTCGGCCCCGAATGTTCTGGGCCACAGATCGAATCACGAAGACTTCAAATCGATTCGTAGAGTCAACACACCGTCTTCGATGGTGGCAGTTGCATCACCGATGATTGCGAAATCCATGAAGTCGGTCTCGGCTTGTGCGATGAACAACTGACGTTCCTCGCCAGCGACGGGTGGCAGCGGTCGTTTACGCACTGCAGCGGCTCGATCTTTAAATCGAGAAATCATCTCGTCGGGATCAAAAGCAGGCATTACTGTTCCTTTCGATTGTGTTGTAAGAGCGGGTCAATGACAGGTGGCGATAGCGGCACGATATCGACCGCATCGTCGTCATGAGGAAATGGGTCGCGCCACGGACGGACTGGTTCAGACACAGGTTCTCGTACCAACGTTTGCGCCACAGTAGAAGAATCAACCATTTCGGCTTCGTCGAGTCTGTATTGATTCAAGATGTGAACACGTTGCTCAGGATCGGCGCGAGTAAATTTACGATCAGCCATCACTTCAAGTGGGGCCAAAACTTCAGGATCCTGCGCGGCTCCGCGAACGAGAGACACCGTGGTAATCAGCAAGGCAATACCCAACAGAATCAAACCGCCACCAACAACGTTCAACGTCATGTTCGATCCGATGAACGCGATGTCTCTCACTCGTCTATTCTCTCACGCAGATTCCCGCGATGTGCATCTCTTAGGATCGTTCGATTGAGGTCAAAAAATCCCGAATGCCGGCGCCCACCGCGACGGTTTCGATCAGAAATCCGTCATGACCCTCGATGCTATGAATGGTCACGTGCTGGTTTCGCGGGTCATTATTACGCAAGTGCTGCTGAATGATCTCTTGCTGATACGCGGGGTACAAGATGTCAGAGTCAATACTCATCGTTAACGTCGGCGCCTTAATGCGTGCAAGCCCCCCGGCCACTCCACCTCGACCACGCCCGACATCATGGAGATCCATGGCTTTGCCGATGTAGAGGTAACTATTGGCATCGAAGCGACGCACCAGTTTGTCTCCGTGATGATCGAGGTACCCCTCCACTTCGAACTCGGAGAACAAGTCAATCCCGTCCGCATTGAAATTTTCATCTTTCAGTCGACGCCCGAATTTCTCACTGAATCTGCTGTCGGTCCGAAATGTCACCTGGGCCACCATTCGCGCCGTCGATAACCCGACCCATGGCCCTGCATCGGGTCCTGCGTCGTAATAATTTCCGTTGTTGAATGCAGGGTCATGCAACAAGGCGCGACGCCCAATCGACGACCATGCAATTTGTTGCGCACTTGCTTCGGCACACGCAGCAATAGTGATCAGCGAGCCCACTCGGTCCGGCAAAATAATCGCCCATTCGAGTGCTTGCATTCCGCCCATCGAGCCACCAACAACCGCATGCCATCGCTCGATACCAAGTGCGTCAGCGAGATTCGCTTGAGCTCGCACCATGTCGCGAATTGTGACGACAGGAAAACGCAGACCGTATGGTTTTCCATCGTCGGGATGAGCACTAGCGGGTCCGGTAGAACCCTGACATCCGCCCAACACATTCGAGCAGACAACGAAATATTTATTCGTATCAATCGCGCGTCCTGGTCCCACAACACCGTCCCACCAGCCAGACGTGCTGTGTCCGCGCATCGCAGGACCCGAGACATGGCTATCACCCGTCCATGCGTGACACACCAAAATGGCATTCGATGCATCGCTGTTCAGCGTGCCCCACGTTTCATAGGCGATCGTTACCTGCGATAACGAGCCTCCGCCTTCGAGGGAAAATGGTCGACTTGTGGCAAAGGTATGGAATTGTCTGTTGCCGACGGGGTCGCCAGGAAACCAGGCGCCGCTAGCGGGATAGGGAGAATCATCATGGCGGTATTGGCGAACCATTGTGAACACTCCCTCTCTTTGGTCGATAGTGACTTGCCAAGAGAGTTGAAAGCCCCTGTTGCTCCGTATTGGAGCCACATCCTTCATCTCTCGATGAAGAGGCACCGTGCGGCGTTCACCCCGGTTGCCGGACCTAGCGGTCTCTCTTAATGCTGTCCGACAGACTAGCGCGGACTACGCAGTTGCACTCACCACCGACTGGGCATGTTCGCGAAGTCGTTTGTAGTCGACTTTCCCATTAGGAGCACGGCCAATAGTGGGCACCACCACCAGGCTTCGCGGCGCCTTGTAGGCAGCCAGATGTTCGCGAACATGTTCGCTGAGCTCTGCCAAAGTGGGTTCGCACCCAGGTTCAGATTCGACGACAGCGCAAATGGTTTCGCCAAAACGTGTATCGGGTAGCCCTACGGCCACAGCATCTCGCACTGTCGCGTGCGTCTTGAGAACCTCTTCTACTTCTTCCGGAAACACTTTCTCGCCGCCGGTATTGATGCACACAGAGCCTCGACCCAAAAGGTGCAGCGTTCCGTCTTCGTTCACGATCGCCCAGTCACCTGGCACCGTCCATCGTCGATCCTCAAAAATTCGGAAAGTGGATTTTGTCTTTTCTTCGTCTTTGTAATAGCCAAGCGGGATAGCACCCCCGACCGCCACCAGTCCGCGTTCACCACTTCCTGGAACAACACGGCGACCATCTTCTGTGAACACAACGCAATTCGGCCCCAACATGAATTGTGCGGTTTTTGCAGGAGCACCTTTTGCAGAAACAGATGCCCCCATGCCCACTGCCTCAGATGAGCCGAAACTGTCCGAGATCAACATCTGAGGAATGTGATTGAGAAGACCCTCTTTGTTTTCTTGACTCCACATCACACCCGATGACCCCATCTGAATAACGCTGCTGAGATTCCAACGCTGCGGATGAGCATCCAATGCTTCAAGCAATGGGCCAGCAAAAGCCTGCCCCACAATCACAATGGAATTCACGGACAACTCTTCAACAGTTGACCACAGCAACACCGGATCAAAACTTCGGTTCGGCATCGTCACAATGCATCCACCCATTGCCAACGTAATGAAGGCCGAAAACTGTCCGGTGCCATGCATGAGTGGGCACGCAACCAAAGTTCGTTGTCCGACTCCACCGGGCTGAATGCGAGCGATCAGTTCTTCGCGAGACTCAGCTGGTGGAATTTGTGTAAACGAGTTACCACCTCGGCCAAGAACCTGCAACAAGTCCTCCTGTCTCCACATCACGCCTTTGGGCATACCTGTTGTTCCGCCGGTGTAGAGGAAGAGCAAATCATCGGGGGTCACGTCACTCGTATCGATATCGGAAACGGTGCGATTCACGGTCTCTTCGTACGAAACAGCCCAGGACGGCAACGCGTGACCAGATTCATCGCCCACCATGTACCAACGCTTCACCATCGGCAAACGATCCCGAACTTTGTCGATGACATCGATAAATGCAGCGTGAAACACAACAGCTTCTGCATCAGAGTTCGTGAACAGATACAGAATCTCTTCGGAGCCGTACCGATAGTTGGTGTTCACCGGAACGAACCCGCCCAAGAAAGAGGCGAACATTGTTTCCAAATATTCGGGACAGTTATATAG
>JBEDHS010000081.1:0-6366 GCA_041173945.1 Actinomycetota bacterium | reverse complement strand
GAAAGCCTCTACGGTTACGTTCCGCCGACGTCAAAAAACGTATCAACCGCATTCATCACAGAAGCCACAACAAATCAGCCGTTTTATTTTGCCGCTCAACCGAATGAACTTCTTATTGCATATTTCGGCTACACCCACTGTCCCGATATTTGTCCGACGACTCTCGTGGCAATTAAAAACGCAAAGCAAAAAATTGGTGATCTCGCCTCACGTGTCGATTTAGCAATGACAACAGTCGATCCGGAACGAGACACCGTCGATGTTCTTCCCCGATACCTCGCCTCTCTCAGTGATCGCTTTCATGCCCTCATCCCAACATCAGTTGACGAACTTCGCAACGTAGAAGAACTTTTTCAAACGCAATCATCAGTCACAAAAGATGGCGACAAAATTGAAGTTGTTCACGGAGGCACCGCTTACGTGATTGACGATCAAGGAAATGTCGTTGTTGAATGGCCATTCGGCTTGGATGCAAACTCCATGGCTCACGATCTCACCCAACTTCTCAACAAGAAAGAGGCATCAACATGATGAAAAAAATAGCAACACTTGTCGCAAGTGCAGCTCTGCTCGTTGGAGTTACTGCCTGCTCAAGCGATAGCTCATCCACCCCGGACACCCCGGACACCCCAGACATCACTGTGAGCGGGCAATGGGCACGTACCTCACCTATGGCCACAGACATGGGTGCTGCGTACATGACAATTGAAGCCAGTGCTCTTGATGAACTCATCGGCGCATCGGTGGACATGTCGGTGGCGATGATGACTGAGGTGCATGAGACCATTACCGAAAATGGCGCTAGCAAGATGCAAGAAGTGGAGCGCATCGAGGTCAGCCCAGATGCACCCATTGAAATGAAGCCAGGTGGATACCACGTCATGTTGATGGGACTCAAAGAACCTCTCGTGACTGGCGAAACTATTTCGGTCACTTTGAAGTTCAGCAAGGCTGGCGAAGTCACCGTGGATGTCCCTGTCCGCGAAGATGCACCGTAGTCAGAAGTAGTGACACACAGGTGAAACAAGACTCACCTTCAATAAAGAATCGGAAACTTGTGATTGCCGCGATAGTTATCGCGGCAATCACACCGATTGTCTTGCTCTCTCTTGCACTTCTCCGTGATGACTCTCAGACGTATCGCTTCGTCATCGCACTAGGAACCGGCGCGGCCCTCGTTGAAGGTCGCCCCGTCGACAATGCACTACCGAAGTCACTTTCAATAAAGGTCGGCGACACTGTCGAGATCATCAACCAGGACAGCCAAGCCCATACCTATGCCTTTATGGTGTTGCGACCAGGCGAGACAGTCAGGCATACATTTCGCCAAGTCGGGACATTTATAGGTGAATGCACAGCCAATGAACATGAGGAAGTGACAATTACCGTCTCGTAGTGACAGACTGTACGCGTGGTCGGGAAAATCGACGATTTTGAGCAGATGATGCGCGAGCACATGCGGGCTGTGACTGCATATGCCCACTCGATTGCACCAACCCGCGACCTAGCCGATGAGGCTGTGCAGGAAACATTCATTAGAGCGTGGCGATATTCGGCCTCGTATCGCGCAGATGCCCCTGTTATCTCTTGGCTCATCACAATTTGCCGGCGCGTGGTGATTGATCTTGGACAACGTCGCCGTCACGACGAACATGAATCTCTCACCGAATCAATTCAAGATTCATCAGATTCATATGAACTTTCGGAATTAAGCGACATCATCTCCTCATTGCCCTTACCGCAACGTGAAGTTCTCGTCCTGTGTGCGATTCTTGGCTTCGACTACGAAACAGCGGCTCACACATTGTCTGTTCCTGTTGGGACTGTTCGTTCACGTTTGGCGCGCGCCCGTGAATCTTTGTCGAGTGAACTCGACAAAACATTGGCGGTGTGACAATGCACTCTCTGACATGTCGACAAGCGCGTGAGCTCGTCCTCATGGATCTCGCACCAGCACACGACGTTGCTGCGGCACGACAACATATCCTTCAGTGTCCAGAGTGTGCATCCTATGAAGCGGACGACATTGATGAATCAATGATCGATGTCATCAACTCGCGTCGCCAGGTTCGCTCAGTAATAAAAAAATCTTTGTTTATCGTTTCACTACTGCAAACAGTGATTGCGCTGCCATGGATTTTCGGTGTCGCATTTTTGTGGATCGGAGACCCCGAAGAGTCGATTTCTCATATCACGCGAGATGGTGTGATCGGATTTGTTATTGGTGTGGTCGGGCTCGCTGTATCTCTGCGCCCCGCACTTGCGTATTTTGCGATTTCGGTGTGTGCAATTCAAGTGGGGATTCAAATCATCACCATTGCCTTTGACATCATCGACAACGAGGTCAGCCCCACATTCGAGTTATTGCATCTGCTTGCCCTCATTATTTTGTTGCTTGTCATTCGAGTCGCATTTCCTCAGAAACGATGAAAACGCAGCGAGATCGAATCCACGCTCTGTTGGCACTCGCCCAGCACCCCAATACCCCCCAAGCTGAAGCTGAAACTGCTCTTGCAATGGCATCGAAACTGATGCAAAAACACGGCCTCAGCGACGATGACATCACCGATGAGGACACCGACATGCACAGAGATGTTGTTGTTCGGGTGTTTCGCGTCCCAGGCGCGTATCGCGTTCGCAGAGTCAATATTTTGAATGCAATTGCTCTCATGCATTCTTGTGTCGGCTACCGAGATTTTGACGACAATGATGCATGCGTGATGGTGCTGTATGGACGAGATGTCGACATCACCGCGGCATACACCTTGTTTTGTGCCGCAGATCTCATGGGCGCACGCCTTCTTCCTAAAGGAAACAGATCGTGGCGCACCGAGTGGTGGAACGGTTTTCAACGAGGGATTCAAGAAGCACTGCAGGGAGCGCGACGCGAATTCATTGAGGAGACTCCCGGTGCTGGTCTTGTTCTCGCAGATCGCATGACACGTGCGCGTGATGAAATGCGTGCAAGTGCTCCCCCGCTGCGAGGTGGTTACACCTATTCAGACACGTCATCGAGTGCGTACAACAGTGGGAAAGATGCAGGGCGCGGATTCACCACAGGTAATCGTTCTTTTACACGTGGAGTGCGTGGAGAATTGCACTAGTGGATATTTTCGTCTACATCGAACGCGTTCAGGCTCGCCAAAGCGCCTATCCGCAGTGTTCAGACGAACAAGCACTCGTCTACGCCTGTGAAGATGTCGTCGACCATGAGCTGGGATCACCGCTTCTTCACGGCACAGCAATTCAAGATTTTGTGTTGTCGGTCTGTCATCGCGAAAACATTGAACCCCCGTTCATCCGCCATCATCGGAACCCGGCGGTTCAGGCCTCTGCAGATCTGGATAGCTGGACGGTGTGTGTGACACGACGGGCGATCACGACATCGGTCATCGTGCACGAGCTGGCCCATTTCTCGGTCGGCATCGACTCTCATGGAGTTCTCTTCCGAGATGAGTTAATTCGACTTCTGCGGTCAAATGTCTCCTTGGAACATGCAGCACTACTGCATTCGTTGTTCACTCACGTTGGGCTCGAAATGTCGCCGTGGTCTGCGAGTGCTCGTCGCTATTGACGACTTCCTCGCATCAGCGTGCACCCCGCAGAAACTCGCGAATATCGACCATCGCTTGTCGATCTTGTGCGGTGAAAAGATGACCACCCTCATACACCTTCAATTCAGCCTGGGGAATGCGCGCCGCGATTGCATCTGAATTCGACACCGGCGCAATCCCGTCATACCGACCTGCTGTCACCAAAGTGGGAGCCGAGATGCGATGGAGTCGATCTGCGACATCATGTCCGATACGGGCTTGTAGCTGTAGCCGTTCCCCCCGAAGGACATCTTTGTCCTTCGGTAGTGCTGCCTGTTCGGCTCGCATCGACAACATCTGTGCATCGTCGGGATGGTCACGCAACCATTCTGGGGTGAATCGGGTGTCTGTCAACAGCGCCATCTTTTGTTGACGAGCATCTGGCGCCAGCGATGCAAGTTCATGAAGTGGATACGACGACCCTGCATCCCCGCCGGCCGATGTACACATCAACACCAGCTTGTTCACTCTGTCGGGCCATGTCACCGCGAATTCCTGGGCAACCATCCCGCCAAAGCTGATTCCGACGACAGAACATCGACTCCAACCAACATGATCGAGAAGTCGAGCGCCATCTGATGCGTAATCGGCCATGGTGTACGGGCCTTCTGGAATCGAAGTTTTCCCCAGACCTCGTTGATCGTGGGCCAATACTTCGTTGTCTTTTGCAAGTGCACCAATCAATAACGCCGATGATGACAACGTCGCACCAGAGCCATTGAAAAACAGAACAGGCTCACCTTGACCAGACAATTCGTAATAAATGGTGACATCAGACAATTCACAGTGCGGCATGTCGTCAGTCTGTCATTTTTGAGTATCCACCAATTCAGTGAACGAATACGCCACTATCAGTACCCGTGCATACGTTCGTAGAAGGAGTCAGACGTTCTCTCGCAGAACAGACCGACTCTCTGGCATGGCAACGAGTCACTATGCCAGGCTTGAATGTTGCATGGGCAGGTGTGAATGTTCCTGCTCTTGACACCGGCGGGCGACCATGGGTGTGGGAAGTCGTGACTCCACGTCAATACGACGCATCGTCTGTGATGCAAGACGACCCGATGGTTCTGTCTGTCCCCCACGATGTCGTCATCACCGAAATTCGTCATCGCGATCATCTGAACCCGATCATTCACATGCAAGTTCCTGTACGCAGCGCGCCAGAAGCCATCAGCATCTCTCGTCCTGCGTCCCACGACAATCCATGGTCTGTTCGCCTAGAGATTGGGTGGACCGTTCATGCCCTTGGCGAAGCGGCACAATGCTGGATTGATCGAGAAGCGCCTGGTTCAGCACGCCTCAACACGCCAAAATCACCGATTTCGTCGTCTACTCGCTACAAGTTGCACCCCGCTATCGATATCGAGTCGGCAGCCTTCGATCGTTTGCTTACACTCGATCCACATGACGCTGCAGTCGTTACCTCGCTTCTGGCCAAAGTGCACGACGCACTCTTGCCCTTTCGCTAACCACTGCTGTCTCAGCCCACTCGATGGGGGCGAATCATGATTACGACCTATGCGGTGTCGTTTCTGACCCGAGATTGCACAGAGGACGACCGAATAACCCTCATTGATCTGGTCACCGACTGGCAAGTCGCACTGTTCCCATTCGACAGCGACGACGATTCACGACCGGGTCTCAGCATGCGTACTCGTCTTGCTTCGAACGATCCCGTATTTCGCGTCACCATTACCGATGCACCACCAGGAGCAACACACGTCCTCACCACTACCGTCACAATTTCGCTCATCGATTCAACATTGACCTGTGACATTCGCATTGTGTCAAGTGCGCGCACCATCAAAGTGGCGCCGCACCGACCACCGATGGTGCCCCCACACGTCATCGACCTCATTCGCAAAGTTCTCGATGCAGTACCGACTTTTGATGCCGAACGCCGCATCATCGACAAAGTCGACATCATCGATACCGCACTCAAAGGACAAGAGATTGCATACTTCGTCGATGCCGAACGTCGGAACCTTCCCGTCATTGTCGAAATTGCTGCATTCGATTCACAACAGTCTCCGCTTCTGGCAATGGGCTTGGGGCCACTCGTTGGTCTTGTTCATATGGCACACATCACCACCGAAGAGGCAATGAATGCATATTCCGACACCGTGGGACTCCCCCTCATCGGATCGGGAACTGTCATTGTTCATTGGGCTGGCCGCGTTGAGCCATTGATTGTGCGAACTCGCGAGATGACGGGAACCTCGCGGCGATACGAAGCCGAACGTCTCGTCAGAGAAATTATCGACACGGCCGCACGATCTGTGGCTGCCCATCGAGTACCTCCCCCTCCACGTGATGTCGATGAAGATCTCGTCGAAACCACATCGCGCAACGAGAGTGTGGCCGCTCGAGGCGACGAGGATATGTCTGCACATGTTGAGCATCTCGAAGCGATGGTCAACGATTTGGAAGGGGCATTGGCAACTGCGGACCGCACAATTTCTGAACAACGCGAGATGTTGGAACGTCGCGAGGGACAAGTCGATCAACTTGTTCTGCGAAATTTGTCGCTTGAATCTTTTGCTGGCACAAGTCCAGAGATTGCAGCAGTCTCAACGATGGCAGAAGCACTGGAATTCGCACGAACAAAATTTGAATTTCTCGTTTTTCATGAACGCGCTATTGAATCGGGCATACAACTGCAAGGTCCCGACCCAATGGCGATTTTGCACGACCTCTGGCGACTAAATGGTGTTGCACGTCGATGGGCAGCGGGGGAAATTTCAGGGTCAAGCATCAAGATTGCATGCAC
>JBEDHS010000080.1:0-5485 GCA_041173945.1 Actinomycetota bacterium | reverse complement strand
CGAAGTTCTCTGTATGCGCCGCTCTCCCACGTTTCGCCTGCTGCGACAACACCTCCCACACACACGTCCCAACTGCCTGGCCACACATCTTTGGTTTCGGCACGCTTGTGTACCAAAAGTTGCCCATCGTGAGACATGACTGCAATGAAAACGGAGCGGTGACACAGTCGTTCGCGACGCATCTTCTCGCGCGTCACAATCTCGAGCACATTTCCCGCATAATCAACGTGTTCCACCATTTCTTGGGGTGAATGTTGCGGGTGCGCCGCCGTCGATGTGGCCATGAACTTGTGCCTACCATGGGGCATGGCCAAAAACTCACTCTCGACAGATGATGCACGCGATCAACACGGAACTCCGGCCGGACTACTCGAGCAGGCCAACGACATTTTCGACGACATGGTGGCGATGCGACGCGATCTTCACCAGTGGCCCGAAATTGGTAACCATCTTCCACGCACACGCGAGCGGGTCCTTCAAGAACTAGAGGGTCTGCCCCTTGATATCACCTTGCATGAAACGACCAGTGGTATCGCAGCAATGTTGACCGGTGGTAAGCCTGGCCCCACCGTGTTGCTTCGAGGCGACATGGACGCTCTTCCCATGCCCGAAGACACCGACGTTGCATTCAAGTCACGTGTCGATAACGCGATGCATGCCTGTGGCCACGACACTCATACATCCATGCTCGCTGGTGCAGCAAAAATTTTGTCAGCGCGTCAAGCAGAGATTCCCGGTCGAGTTCTGTTCATGTTTCAACCTGGCGAAGAGGGCTACAACGGCGCTTCGGAAATGATCAATGAAGGTTTGTTAAACGTCGGAACAGAATCACCAGTGACAGGCGCTTTTGCGATTCATGCCGCATCGAACATCCCCGGCGGATTTGTCGGACTCAAGGGTGGCACCATCATGGCCTCGAGTGACTTTTTCACATTGACGGTGAAAGGCAAAGGCGGTCACGGTAGCGCACCGCATTTCACGTTGGATCCCATTCCCATTGCATGCGAAATTGTTCAGGCATTGCAGACGCTCGTCACGCGTCGCGTCGATGTGTTTGACCCGGGCGTGATCACCGTGACACAGATTCACACCGGGACAACAAGCAACGTGATTCCCGAAACAGCCATGATCAACGGCACGATTCGTGCGGTCAGTGAACGCACACGCAAGTTGATTCACGACGGGATTCGTCGTGTCGCTGAGGGAATTGTTGCCGCACACGAAATGGACATCGAGATTGAACTGGGTCTCGGATATGACGTCACCGTGAACGACAATGAATTTGCGTCATTCGCCGCAGATGTTGCAACTGCCGTGTCCGGTGATCGCAACGTTCGCATTATGGATAACCCCGTCATGGGTGCTGAAGATTTCAGTTACGTGCTGAATCGCGTGAAGGGTTCGATGATGTTTTTGGGGTTAATGCCAGAAGGCATGGACATTATGAAAGCTGCTCCGAACCACAGCAATCGGGCGATCTATGAAGAGACACATATGCGTCGCGGCGCTGCTGTGTATTCAGCAATTGCGTTGCGCCATCTCGGTGTTCCGCTGAGTTAGGAGAATCATGAGTTCACATAACGTCACGCTTGGATACAACACGGGTTATTGGGGCAGTGGTCCCCCCTCTGGTGCGCTCGAAGCAATCGCAGAAGCAGAGCGTCTCGGATACACCAGTGTGTGGACCGCCGAGGCGTACGGAAGTGATTCATTGACACCGCTTGCATGGTGGGGTTCACATACCTCATCTGTGCGCTTGGGAACATCCATTGTGCAGATGAGCGCACGTACACCGGCCGCAACTGCAATGGCGGCAATGACAATGGATCATCTCAGCGATGGTCGATTTATCCTCGGACTTGGTGCATCTGGGCCACAAGTTGTCGAAGGTTGGTACGGGCAGCCCTATCCCAAACCACTTGCTCGCACTCGTGAATACGTCGACATTGTGCGACAAATTGTCGCGCGCCGCGAGCCCGTTGATTTTCATGGTGAGTTCTACGACATGCCGTACAAAGGTGGAACAGGGTTAGGGAAACCACTGAAGAGCACCATTCATCCTCGTCGCACAAACATTCCTATTTTTCTCGGAGCAGAAGGACCAAAAAATGTTGCGCTTTCCGCCGAGATTTGTGATGGCTGGTTGCCATTGTTTTTCAGTCCCAAAGAAGATGCGTATTACCGCAGTTGTTTGAATGAAGGCTTTGCAAAAAGTGGTGAAGACAACAAACAGGATCGATTCGAAGTCGCAGCAGTTCTCACCGTGATTCCCGGTGATGACGTGGAGAAATGTGCGGACATGGTGAGACCATTTCTGGCTTTGTATGCCGGCGGCATGGGTGCTCGGGGAGCAAATTTTCACTTTGAAGTATTCGCCCGCATGGGATATGAAGACGTCGCACTAAAAGTGCAGGATCTGTATCTCGCTGGCAAAAAGCAAGAAGCGGCGGCGGCTATTCCCTTGGCGATGGTCGAAGACGTCGCACTTGTCGGGCCACCGGAGAAAATTCGCGAGGAAGCAGCCAAGTGGCGCGACACATGCATCACCAGTTTTTTGGTGGGCGGACCGGCACCTGTGTTGGAGACATACGCGGACTTGTTGCTCGGCTAAGCGCACCCTATGGTGGCGGGCATGCTCGATATCCAGTTACTGCGTCTCGATCCTGATCTTCCACTTCCCTCGTATGCACACCAGGGCGATGCTGGTGTCGACTTGTATGCACGACATGATGCGGTCATCTCCCCTGGCGGTGGGCGTGAGTTAATTCCCACGGGAATTGCCATCGCACTGCCTATCGGATATGCGGGCTTCGTTCTTCCGCGAAGTGGATTGGCTCTGAAACACGGCATCAGTGTGGTCAACGCACCTGGTCTGATTGATGCTCACTATCGAGGCGAGATCAAAGTGGTGCTGCTCAACACCGACTCCACACGTCCGTACCACGTCTCGCGAGGCGACCGCATCGCACAACTTGTTGTGCAACGCGTGGAAGAAGTGGTCTGGACGGAAGTGACATCACTTGATGACAATGACAGAGGCGGCGGCTTCGGCCACTCTGGTCGCTAAAGAAACGGCGCGCGTTTACTTGGCTTTGGGTAGACGAATCGAGAGCACGCCTTCTTTGGTGAGGCGGTCCACGTCAGCTGCGTGCATTCCTAAAAGTTCAACACACACTTCCTCGTTGTCTTCTCCACGAAATTTTGCCGCCCCACGTGTCGAGGTATCGGCGGAGGAAAAGACCCACGGAGAATTAGGAACTTGAAAAGTGGAACCCGCACGATCATCAACATCAATCAACACATTGCGTTCTTCCGCCCACGACGTGTTGGCGATGTCTTTCATCGTGCGAACGACTCCCATCGCAAGCCCAGCTTCTGCCATTGCATCTTCTATTTCTTGTGCCGTCTCAACTGTTGATGCCCAACTGCGAATCTCAGCCACCAGTTCGTCAAGATGCTGCAAACGTGACCCAACATCTGAAAACCTTCGATCGTCTAATAGTTCAGGACGCTTCATCGCTTGCACGAATAAATCGAACGTGCCACGTTCTGCAGGGTGACCGCTCACGACCACCTGCGTCCCATCTCCTGTGGTCAAAATTGGATAATCACCTGGTTGGAACGACCGAATCTGATCACTGGGTACATCACCCTCGAACAGTTCATTATGGACGTGTTCATTGACGTACAACATTGTCTGTGCCATTGAGATATCGACATGTTGACCAACCCCGGTGGATGTGCGTTGAAACAACGCGGCCAAGATTGCAGCGGCGGCTTCCATTCCGGTGTACACGTCGGCATGACTATGCGGATCATTTGTTGCCTGTCCGCCGCGGAATCGAGCTTGGAGTCCGGTCATGCCGGTTTCAGCATTCACAACGGTCGCATACGCACGTCGATGTTGCCACGGGCCAGTTGTGCCATAACCAGTAATAGAGGCGTACACGAGACGTGGATTGATCTTCGACAATGTCTCGTACCCGAGACCCAGTTTGTCCATCACGCCGCCGCGATAGTTTTCCACCAGCACATCACAGTGTTCGACAAGACGTTTCACGATTTCAATGGCCTCTGGCTTCTTCAGATCCATCGAGATGTTTTTCTTCCCCACGTTTTGTTGAGCGAAATACGTCGACATTGATCCCACACGCGGATATGCAAAACGCGTCAAGTCTCCTTCAGGCGGCTCCAATTTGATGACATCTGCACCAAGGTCAGAGAGCATGCGTGTGCAATGTGGTCCGGAGAGAACACGCGTGAAGTCGAGTACCCGAATTCCCTCTAGCGGACGTGGCGTTGTCTGACTCATCGACCCATAAACCGCGGAGCACGCTTTTCCACAAAAGCTGCCGCGGCCTCTTTGTGGTCATCGGTTGCCATCGTGCGCACCATTGCTGTCGCCTCGGCATCAAGTGCTGCCTGAAGCGACACGTCAAGTGCACGATTAATGTTCTCTTTCATATAGCGCAGCGCAATTGGTGCGCGACTTGCCAATTGCTGACACCACGACAAAGCCGAGGCTGCAAAGTTTTCATCGGGCAACACCTCATTAATAATTCCAAGTTCTTGCCCCTGGGTGGCGCTCAGACGTGGAGACATGAACATCAATTCTTTTGCTCGCGCCTCACCCACCAGACGCGGCAAAAACCACGAGGAACCAAAATCTCCACTCGCACCGATGTTTGAAAATGCAGTGAACAGAATCGCGCTGTGCGCCGCAATACGTAAATCCGCGGCTAAAGCAATGGAAAGACCTGCACCCGCCGCGGCACCTGGAAGTGCGGCGACGACGGGCTGAGGTAATGCTCGCAATGACGCAGTGACGATATTTTGTCGTGCGCGAAGACCATGAATGCGATCTTCAATGCTTGTCTTGTTGGGCGATGATGATCGATGCGATTCGTTCATGCCTTTGACGTCTCCACCTGCACAAAACGCCCCACCTTCACCGGTGATCATCACAACATGAACGTCATCTCGTGTCGCCAGTTGAGGTAGCGCGGCGGCAAACCCGGCATAGACGTCCTCGGACAATGCATTGCGTCTGTCAGGACGGTTGAAAGACAAGATTGCCACGTTGCCTTCAACTCGACCTATGAGGTCAGTTGTACCGGTAGATAATTCGGTCATGTCAGTCTCCGTCAACACTCTCTAACCCCTACAGCCTGTCATGGACGTGCTGGAAATTCGGAACTGAATGGTCATGTACTGTCTCTATATGACTGTGACCGAGAACTACAACAGTAACCCTTTCTTAAACGGCAACCTTGCCCCAGTAACCGAGGAAATCACAGCCTTCGATTTAGAGATAGTTGGCAACCTTCCCCAAGAACTTGATGGTCGTTATCTTCGAAACGGACCTAATCCGTTGGGACCGGTGAACGCTGAGAAGTATCACTGGTTTACAGGGCATGGCATGGTCCACGGAATACGACTACAAGACGGGAAAGCGAAGTGGTATCGAAATCGCTGGGTTCGTGAC
>JBEDHS010000079.1:0-18430 GCA_041173945.1 Actinomycetota bacterium | reverse complement strand
GTGTTGCCGGGTCTGCGTGGACACAACGTGTCGTTAGTGCGTTGGAACGAATTGACCTCGAGTGAACAAGAGATTGCGACCACCTATTTCACTCGTCAACTTTTCCCTGTTCTGACCCCGTTGGCAGTCGACCCCGCTCATCCATTTCCCTACGTGTCAAACTTGGCCATCAGCTTGGGTGTGTTGGTGCGAAACCCTCTCACCATGGAACAGCGTTTCGCGCGCGTCAAGGTGCCAACGTTGATGAAGCGCTTCTATCAAGTATCCGATGGTCGATTTGTCCCGGTTGAAGACATCATCGCGGCAAACATTGGCGAATTGTTTGAAGGAATGACGATCGTTCATGTGTCAACGTTCCGTGTGACTCGAAACGCCGACTTGACCCTCGACAGCGAAGATGCAGATGACTTGTTGGCCGCAGTCGAAATGGAACTACGCCGACGTCGATTTGGTCGTGCGGTGCGCTTAGAGGTGGATAACAACATCGATCCCACTGTGTTGGCAATGTTGTTGGACGAACTTGAACTAGAAGACATCGACGTGTCGTACCATCGCGCACCGTTAGCTGCCTCCGCGCTGTGGGAAATACATGGCGCAATTGACGAACCAGAGTTGAAAGACACCCCATGGCCATCGGTCACCGCGGGTCGATTGGCAGTCGCTGACGGCAATGATCAGTCCATCTTTTCTGTGTTACGCACGCGCGATTTGTTGGTGCATCATCCGTACGAATCGTTCTCATCATCTACCGAAGAATTCCTCGAACAAGCCGCCACCGATCCGCGGGTCCAAGGAATCAAGATCACCTTGTATCGCACTTCATCAGATTCAGCCATTGCTCGCAGTCTGATTAAGGCAGCAGAAAGCGGCAAACAAGTTGTCGCACTTATCGAATTGACGGCACGTTTTGACGAAGCCACAAACGTGGAGTGGGCCAAGGAATTAGAACGCGCCGGAGTCCATGTGGTGTATGGGGTGGTGGGGCTAAAAACCCATAGCAAATGTGTATTGGTGGTGCGCCAAGAAGAGACTGGTCTGCGTCGTTACGTGCACGTGGGAACAGGGAACTACAACTCGAAAACAGCCAAGGTGTACGAAGACATTGGACTGTTCTCGTGTCATGAAGATATTTGTGACGATGTCTCGCGATTGTTCAATTCACTCACCGGCTTTAGCCACGATCCGGATTATTCGCATCTGATCGTGGCGCCTCAATTTTTGCGCGGTCGTTTCACCGAGTTGATTGAAAACGAAATCGCACATGGACCAAATGGTCACATCATCATGAAGATGAATGCGTTGGCCGACACAGAGATCATCGACCTTTTGTATCGCGCCGCAGAAGCGGGCGTGAAAATCGATCTCGTCATTCGCGGTATCTGCACACTGCGTCCGGGTGGCGAAGTGGGCGCCCAGTTTCGGATCCGGTCCATTTTGGGTCGATATCTGGAGCATTCTCGTATGTATCGGTTCGCCCACGGCGGGCCCAATAACGAACCGCTCTATCTCATTGGTTCAGCAGACATGATGCCTCGCAATCTCGATAAGCGAGTCGAAGTACTTGTTCCGGTTGATCATCCCAAGCATCAGGCATGGATCGACAAGGTCTTCAACATTCTGTTGTCAGAAGATGTGGTTGCATTTGAAATGGGACGCGATGGCGCATGGAAGCGAGTCGGCCCGGCGGATTTCGTGGCCGAGCACGATGCGCAATATCTCATTCATACCGAGAATTCCACGTCTCAGACACGAAGTGATTCGATAGGGCGGCCACAATGGAGTTAAATAGCACACGACATGTGAGTGGTCTGTCGCAGTTGGCGACAGACTGGTTACAGGAAATGGAAAGGTGACAGCCATGGATGAATTACGCAAAGGATTCCATTCAGAACTTGAAGAGGTACGTATCAACCTCATTCGATTGGCGGCCTCTGTCATTGAAGCGATTCCTCGCGCAACGACGGTGTTGTTAGATGGCGACTTGGATGCGGCCAATGAATTGATCCGCGCCGATGACGCAATTGATGCCTTGTCGTTGGAAGTGGAGGAGCGTTGTTATCAACTTCTCGCACTGCAGGCACCGGTTGCTAGCGACCTTCGTCAATTGGTGGCCATCGTGAAAATGGTGGGCGACATCGAACGGTCAGCGGACTTGTGTGTCAACATTTGTAAAGCAGCTCGTCGTATTTATGGTCACGATCTCGATCCTCGTTTGCGCGGACTGATTTCACGTATGAGTGAACAAGCACAACAGTTGTTCACAGCAGCACTGTCTTCTTTCGAATTGAACGATGCGGCAATGGCAGCAGCGATTGACGACATGGATTCATTCCTTGATGGATTGCAGCGTGAATTCGTGCGCACCATTTTTGAAAACCATGCGGGAGAAAAAATCGATCTGCAAGTGGCGATTCAAATGGCAATGGTGGCCCGTTTTTACGAACGTATTGGCGACCACGCTGTCAACATTGGCGAACGTGTGCAGTATCTCGTCACCGGGTGGTTGCCAGAGCACAAAGGCGCTGCTCGCTACCGTTCCTCTGGGGATGACACGGGCGAGTTTCCCGTTATCTAAAGCCCACGCACCAGCGGATTTGCTGGCAACGCAACGGTGTTAGAGAGTATGTCTATGTCAACGTGGCTCTGGGTGGTTCTTGGCCTGTGTGGCTGGGTGCTGTTCGTTGTGTCTGTGCGAGCCAGACGCCGTCTCGAGCGCACCGTCAGAGCATCACAGCCTGTCGCGCCAGTTGATGAACACGCACCATCGCCACCAGACCAAGCACGTCAAGTCTTAAACGCATTAGACATGGGAATTGTCGTGGTCGACCAATCCGGTCGCGAAACGTATCGCAATATGGCTGCCGAAGACATCACTGGTGCACGCCATGCAGATGTGTTGGTGGACGTGGTGGTCGAGCGCGTGTTGAGTGCCGCAACCAGAGGAGTGCGCAGCACCGAGCGAGTACAACTGGCTGGTCCTCCTCCTCGGGTGTTGGTGGTTGCTGCCCAGCCACTCGATGGTGGTGGTGCGATGTCCACCATTAATGACATCACACAGCAATGGCGGCTCGACCAGGTGCGAACAGACTTTGTTGCCAATGTCAGCCATGAATTGAAAACACCCGTAGGTGCGTTGTCGGTGTTGGCAGAAACAATCGAAGGCGAAACAGAAGATGAATTGGTGTTGCGTCTCGTGAACCGCATGGTCATCGAAACACAACGTATGGCAACGACAATCGACGATCTCCTTGAGCTTTCTCGCATCGAAATGGGCGAACAGATGCTTGTTGTCGATGTTGATGTAAACGATGTCGTCTCTGAAGTCATCGAACGCACAGCACCGGTGGCGGCACGCAAAGGAGTGCCACTCCAATTGAAGTCGAGCGATACGAAAGCCATTGTTGCTGGCAATTTCTCACAACTTGTCTCGGCCGTCGGAAACCTGGTCGACAACGCCATCAAATACAGCGACCAAGACCAACCCATCACCGTGTCGGTGAAGACCACACCAACAACGGTCGAGGTCGATGTCGTCGACACCGGCATTGGTATCCCAATTGCCAGCCTGGATCGTATTTTCGAACGTTTCTATCGTGTCGACCGAGCCAGAAGCAGAGGAACCGGGGGCACGGGGCTGGGTCTTTCCATCGTGCGCCATGTGGCCACCAATCATGGCGGAGAGGTGAACGTGACCTCACGGGAAGGTGAAGGATCCACGTTTTCCCTTGTTTTGCCTCGTGTCTCGACCGGTATTCACGGCACTATGGGTGAAACAGGTGAACGAATGGAAAACGAACCACAATGAGCACCCCGACAGTTTTGGTTGTTGAAGACGAAGAGTCCTTCATTGAAGCGCTGCAAGTGGGCTTGAAGCGAGAGGGTTTTCGCGTTGAAGTTGCGCGCGACGGCATGCAGGCACTCGACATGTTCGACCGTGTCAATCCCGATCTCATCTTGTTAGACGTGATGTTGCCGAAACTGTCCGGCATCGATGTGTGTCGACAACTGCGCAAAAAAACTTTGACTCCCATCATCATGGTCACTGCCAAAGGTGCAGAAATCGACACAGTTGTTGGTCTTGAAGTAGGTGCAGACGATTACGTCACCAAGCCCTATCGTTTGCGCGAATTGACTGCGCGCATGAGAGCAGTCATGCGTCGTGTTCCATCAGCACGAGGCGGAGAACTGGAAGGTTCTGCGTTGACAATTGGTGATATCACCATCGACCCAGAAGTGTACGACGTGGTCATTCGTGGTGAATCTGTGAAGCTTCCGTTGAAGGAATTCGAATTACTGCATTTGTTGATGACAAATGCAGGCAGAGTGTTGCCGCGCGAGACATTGATCGATCGTGTCTGGGGTACCGATTATGTGGGCGATACAAAAACCTTGGATGTCCATATCAAGCGTTTACGTTCGAAAATTGAAGAAGATTCTTCACATCCCACGCGAATAGTGACGATTCGTGGCTTGGGGTACAAGTACGACAAACCTCGTAGCGCATAACATCGCTGTGTGAGCAAACGTCGTCCACAGCCACGACTTGAAAATGGTGGCTTGCCTGTGCAAACACCATTTGTGCGCCTGCGACGCGTTCACTCGTTAATGGTCGCTGGCGAAGCAGCAATGGCCATTGCATTGGCCGATTCGCTGTTCTTGTCGATTAGTCCTGATGCTGCACGCACAAAAGTGCTGCTGTTTCTCGCTATCTCTATGGCTCCATTTGCCATTGTGGCCCCGTTCGTCGGGCCATTCATCGACCGCATTCGCGGTGGACAACGCATGGTCGTCATCATTGTGGGAATTTTGCGCGCACTCGTTCTGGTGGGTATGGCGCAATCACTCGATTCACTCACGTTGTTCCCACTGGCGTTTGCCGCGCTCATCTTGGGCAAGACGTATGCCATCTCAAAGTCGGCAATCGTGCCCTCAATGATTAGTAATCCTGATGCATTGGTGGAGGCAAACAGCAAGCTCGCCCAAATCGCTGGTATCACCGGTTTTGTGGTTGCAGGGCCGGCTGCGTTGTTGCAACTCATCAGCACGCAAGCAACGCTCGGGCTCGGAGTCTTGGCCTATGTGTTTGCAACCGTCAACGCAGCGCGTCTCCCCAAAGTTGTTATTGCTGCAAAGCCTGCAGAAAAATTAGAAATTGAAGAATTGCATTCACCGTCGGTGGTGAACGCGGCAAATGCCATGCGTTTTCTACGTGGTTGTGTTGGTTTCATGTTCTTCCATTTGGCGTTCTGGTTGCGTCGAGAAATCGCCGGCACAGCATGGTTCGCATTCGCTATTGCGGTGTCGGGCTTGGCGACATTGGGTGCGAACTTTGTCGGCCCGTCACTTCGTCGCCGGATGCGGGAAGCGACCATGTTGTTTAGTGCGTTGTGTGCGGTGGCGATTGCGGGAATTCTGGCTGCTTGGTACAACCGAGTTATCGGTGGGATTGCCCTTGCTGCAACAGTGAACGCTGCCGCAGCAATTGGAAAACTCGCATTTGAATCCACCGTGCAAAGCAACGCACCAGATGCCAACCGCGGGCGCATGTTTTCAAAATTCGAAACTCAAAATCAGATGGCCTGGGTGGCAGGTGGTCTGTTGCCCGTCATCTTTAGCCCCTCTGGCGGTGTGGGCTTTGCGGTCATCGCAATTGGGTCCATTGCGGGTGCGGTGGTGTTTGTGCGCGCAGGCGGCGTGAACGTGTCGTCGCTGAGTGTCAGGAAATCTCGAGGCGAGCAAGCCACAGACCAGGAGCGTCCATCTCGTTCGGAGTAGGCAAGTTCGCAGGTGACTGCAACAACTTCGTCAACGTTTCTGCATCTGCTCTTTCCAACACACCCTGAATAAACGCTCGACCACGTGTTTGTTGAGCACGTGTGGTCGAGATTCCTAAAAGTCTTTCGATCAGAACGGCATCTGTTCCATATTCCACTCGGCGACGTCGCACCGCTTCGGCAATCGAGGCTTGTGCCCCCAACAGACGTGCACCCACTGTGTCGACGATGTAGTCGATGTATGCCGATACTGCAGCAATGTGTGCATCGAGAACAGGAGCCAAAGATTCTTGTTCAGGGGTGCGCATAGCGCCCATTAACACCATCGGGTCAGAAAAGATTTTTTGAATGTTGTTCATTGCATCGGCATCGTCCAAGTTCACTTCGCCGATGCTTTCCATCACTGCTTGCGGGTCGGGGCGAAACGCCGAGACATGACGTCGCACAAGAGTCATCAGACCCTCCACCACCGCAGGTGAGGCCAAGATTGCATGCGATGCCAATTCGTGGATCAGCACCCACATACGCAAGTCGTCTTGGGCGATATCCCAATCTCGTGCAAAAGAATCCACCGATGACGACACCACCAAAATCTCTCGCGTGTCAATACGCGCCAGTGGCAATTCGTATTGACCCAGTGCATGACCAGCCAATGCACCCACCATCGAGCCGATAGACATTCCCATCATCGCGGGCGCCATCACCGTCGACAAGTTGTTCAACATTGCTGCGAACGGATCGTCAGATTCTGGCTCTGGTGTCTCTCGTTTGCTGAGCGCGGTTGCTAAGTCGGTGAACAATGGTCGCAAATCCGACAATGTGCGGTGTGCCCAACGTGCTCGCGTTGTAGTCAAAATCTCTGGGCGAACCGTTGGCGAAAGATCTGCCATGCCAGGTACTTGCCGCACATGCATGTCGGCAATATCAGCCAACGCGTTGTATTCAATCCGTGTCGACGCACCAGGTTCTGGGTCGCTGGTGTCGCCGACGGCGCCCAATTGTGCGAACTGTTGCGCCAAATCCCAGTTCAAGGGACCTTGCTGGGACATCGCGCGCATCATGTCATTAAAAAATGGCAGACCACCGAAAGGAAGAGGGGGGAAGTCGTCACCGTCAGCCATAGGCACAGGTTATGAGCCGCACACCTCGAACGGACAGAGACTTATTTCCCGGTCGCGATGTCCATGATGGTCTGCAAGGTTTCCTTCCCCAGCATCCACGTGGAATATCCGCGCCGCACAACAACACCCACGATGCGCTCGGTCTCATCGACTACCGCGCCCAAATTGGAAATCGGCGATGATGTCATTACGGGAATGTCGCGCGTCTCATTCGACATCGCCAATGACGGTGCAAGGCCCACCACGCGCTGTGTTGCAGTGTCGACAACATTGAATTGGTTGAAATCTTCGAGAGTGGATCCATCGACAAGTTCACCCAACGCGACAAACTCATCCGTTGCATCGGTTGCCGAAACAAGACCTGTCGTGCTTGCTTTGACAACCACGACTCCAGAGTCTTCAACCGCCCCAACTTTTTCTACGAGGACTCGTTGACCATCTTCGGTCGTCATCCAGGTTTCCGTGTCGTGATCAATTTGGTCGGCAGACAACAGCCAACAGTTGTGACCCAATGGAATTGCCGGAGTCACTTTGGCGCCGGCATCTTCGACGACGGCAAGCCCCGGGACATTTCCTTTCACGGCAGGGACAGATGTTTGCGACACATCATCTTGTTCGGCGATGGTTGTCGAGATTCCTTTTGGAATCGCCACCACCAACACGGCAATCGATGCGGTCACACTGACAAATGCTGTCAATGCAGTGAGACGTCGACCGAGTGGAATAGCAGAAGAGAAATGTTGAGCTCGTTCTTCAAATGAATGTTCCGCGGGATGACGCCAGGTGCGATCCTGCGGCGGTACTGGCGCTGGGGCCGGAGCATCAAATTCATCGTCGGTCACAGGCAATTCAGAGTAATCCTGTCGCGTCGACAAGTGGAGTCAGCAACACCGACATGGTTTGGCTCGGACAGATACGATGAAAGATATGGAGGCACCGGCACAAGGCAATGAATGGCTGGCTCTCACCGCCGATGAATTGCCAATTTCTGCCATATATGAATGGTGTGTGCGGCCCGATTGTGGGGCAGTGGTGCTTTTCTCTGGAACAGTTCGCGATCATGCCGACGGCAGAACCGACGTCACGTCGCTGGAATATGAGGCCTATAACGAAGCGGTCATACCAGTGTTCGCCAAAATTGCCGACGAGACGCGCCGCCGTTTCAATGGAGCACGACGCATCGCAATTCTGCATCGCACGGGAGAGTTGTCCCTTGGTGAATCATCCGTGGTTGTCGCAGTCTCTTCTGCACATCGCCCCGTTGCATTCGACGCCGCACGTTTTGCAATTGATGCATTGAAAGAAAGTGCACCCATCTGGAAAAAAGAAAATTGGGTGGGCGGATCCGATTGGGGAACCGGTGCTCATGACATCGTCGCACCACAATCTGTGAGAAGTGCACAATGATTGCCCTGTCCTTCATCACGTGGGTGTTTACAATCTTGGCGTGTATTTCTGGTGGCGCATTGTTGGTGTTGGTGTATCTCGATAATCGCAAAAGCAGAATCGATGACGGCATCGCGAAGTTTCAGCGCCACATCGACGCACTCTCTCCCGAAGCGCGACGCACATCGGTGCATCGCAATAACCCAGATGACAGGCGGTTTCGTTAAATGGCTCGCGACCTTGCAATCGACTTAGGTACAGCCAACACGCTGGTCTATATGAAAGGACGAGGAATCGTTCTGAACGAACCATCGGTTATCGCAGTGAACCGTCAATCTGGTGAAGTGTTGGCAACCGGACACGATGCGTGGGACATGATTGGGCGCACACCCAGCTACATCGTGGCGGTGCGTCCCCTGCGTGGCGGAGCAATCACAGACTTCGATATCACCGAGCGCATGATTCGTTTGTTGTTGCAGCGCGTGGGTGTCTCTCGTTTCACGCGACCCAAAGTCGTTATCTGTGTGCCATCGGCGATTACCGAAGTGGAACGTCGCGCAGTCACCGATGCGACACGTCGCGCAGGTGCATCCGATGCACAACTCATCGAACAACCAATGGCCGCTGCAATTGGTGCGAACCTTCCCATTGATGAGCCAGTCGGCAACATGGTGATCGACATCGGTGGTGGCACCACCGAAACAGCAGTCATCAGTTTGGGTGGCATTGTGGCCCTTGAAGCCGTGCGCGTCGGCAGCTTCGATATTGACGCAGCCATTCAGAACTATGTGCGACGCGAACACGGCGTGGCCATTGGAGAGCGCACCGCTGAAGAAATCAAGATTCAAATCGGTTCAGCAGAACCAGGCCCCGAAGACAGAAGCGCCGATATTCGCGGACGCGACTTGGTGACTGGGCTACCCAAGACTGTTCGCCTGACCGCCGAAGAAGTGCGCTTTGCAATCGATGAGCCCGTGGCTGCCATGGTTGCGTCTGTGAAGCGTTGTTTGGCCAAAGCCCCACCAGAGTTGGCTCAAGACTTCTTAGCTCGAGGTATGTATCTGGTGGGTGGTGGCGGCATGTTGCGTGGACTTGCCCAACGCATTGAACGCGAGACAGAAGTTCCCGTCAAAATGTCACCCCAACCACTTGAAGCTGTCGTGCTGGGTGCGGGTCACTGTATTGAGAACTACCAAGCACTGCGCGGCATGTTTATGAGTGCGCGCCGATAACGCTGACTGATTGCGTGTTGCGACGTCATTGACGAACGACGCGAATCTCGTACACAGGTCCCGACAAACTGAGCACATACAACGACGTTGACGTTGTTCGCACCGCTGTCACCTCTGATAGCCCCGTTGTCACCGTCTCTTCCATCACGGTGCGAGTTCCATCGGTCAAAATTGCAGACACCTTGCCCGAGCAATAGTCACTGAAGAAATACCACCCGGCGCGACTTGGAGTAGCGGCATTAGTGCCAATCGCACCGCCAGAGATTGAACATGCACCGTTGTCGTGTGTGTATTCATGCACGGGTGCAAGTGCATTGTCTGACACCACATCTTGGTTGAAGCGCTGTGAGCCTTCGTATGCACTCCAACCAAAACTGACCCCGCGTCCACCTGTTGTCTGTTCGCCGGCTGAAGCAACACTGACTTCTTCAATGTTTCCTTGACCCACATCTGCAACCCACAAGTTGCCTTGCGGGTCGAAAGAAAAGCGCCACGGATTGCGCAGTCCGATCGACCAAATTTCCTCGCGTGCATCGGCGACGCCAACATAGGGATTATCGGCCGGGATGTCATAGCCACCATCGGTGCGTGGGTCGATGCGCAACATCTTTCCCAACAGCGACGATGTATTCAATGCGTAACGTTCGGGGTCATTGGCACTTCCACCATCGCCCATACCGATGTACAAATATCCATCGGGCCCAACAACAACTCCACCACCGTTGTGGTTCTTGTATGGCTGATCAATGGCGATAACCGCAGTCCCTTGCGGCGTGGAGGTATCAAAGGTTCCATCTGCGCGCACCGGATACGACGCGATAACCGTGTCGTCATCCAGATTCGTGTAGTTCACAAATGCAGTCCAGGCGCCATCTCGTTCCCGAAATGTCAGACCTAATAAACCTCGTTCACCTTCGCCAGTTGTGTAGGCGTCAATGTCGAGCACCTCATCGACAAGGTCGCCATCGCGACCCCAACGTTCAACGGTGCCAAAGCGACTCACCACATAGACAAAGTCATCGTTTGCATCGCGCTCCACAATGTCGACTGCGCCCGGCAACGAACCAATCTCGCGCACTTCATAAGACACCTCTGCATTGGGTGCGGTCGTCACCACCGGGGTCGATGTCGAATTTTGTGTGTCTTGGTCAGTTCCGCTCGCACAACTTGCAAGCAGCAAAGCACCCACAACAGTTGCTCGGTACTTCACAGGCTATTCCTCTGGTTTGACGCGAATAAGTCCCTCTTGCACCACGGTGACAGCCAATTGACCATCGCGTGTGTAGATAGAGCCCCCCGCAAGCCCCCGCGCATTCGATGTAGAAATTGCTAATTGGTCATACAACAACCAATCGTCGGCACGAAACGGACGATGGAACCACATGGCATGATCCAAACTTGCCATCTGCACGCCACCTTCGCTCCAGCCAAGACCATGCGGCAACAACGTCGTATCCAACAGTGTCATGTCGCTTGCGTATGTGACGATGCACGCATGCAACACCGGATCATCGGGCAATGAACCATCGGCGCGAAGCCACACTTGTTGTCCATTCGACTCGGTGCCGCGACGTTCCATGGGGGAGCCGTCGACATAACGCACATCAATCGGACGAGGGCGGTCGTACCATTCACCCATCTGGTCTTTAAATGGCGCCATTCGTGTTTTGAAATCGGGCAACGTATTCGGGTCTTGCAAACCTTGTGGTGAGGTGATCTGCCAATCGAGCCCAGGCTCTGGGGCATGAAAACTGGCATGCAAGTTGAAGATCACTTCGCCATGTTGAATCGCCACAACGCGGCGAGTGGTGAAACTGCGTCCATCTCGCAAGCGATCCACTTGGTACAAAATCGGCGCGCGCGGATCGCCGGGGCGAAGAAAGTAGGCATGTAACGAATGAACGTGACGAGCCGCTTCATCTACTGTGCGCGATGCAGCCACAAGTGATTGTCCGGCAACTTGTCCACCAAACACACGCACACGATTTTCCTCGGGCGAATGTCCTCGGAAGATATTGACTTCAATAACTTCAAGATCAAGTAGGTCAACAAGTTCATCCAATGGGCCAGCCATAAACCCATAGTAGGGTCGAAACATGCCAGTTCTTCAGCGCCAACACATTCTCAATGGCGCATTCGTACCTCGACACGACACTCCATGAGCCTCCCGATGGATTCTCAGTTGCGTACTCACGCACTCGCGGCCCGTGGCTTCATGCCCGAAGACGAGGGCGATGCGTTGTATAACGCCTGCGTCGCGGTGCCGTCATCGATTCCGGGCCCCATTGTCGAGGTCGGCTCGTACTGTGGTCGCTCCACGGTGTGGCTGGGTGCTGCAGCGCGCCACAGCAACAGGGTGGTGTTCGCGGTCGACCATCACATGGGAAGTGAGGAGAACCAGCCAGGCTGGGAATGGCACGAACCCGACCTTGTCGATCCGCGCACGGGCCGTATGGACACGTTGCCGCATTTTCGTCGCACCATTGTCGATGCTTCACTCACCGATGTGGTGGTGGCGGTGGTGGGAGATTCACCCACTGTTGCGCGCAACTGGATGAACACGATCGCGTTTTTATTCATCGATGGTGGCCATGGCGTCGAACCTGCAACATTGGATTACACGTTGTGGACACCACATGTTGCACCCGGTGGTGTATTGGCCATTCACGATGTCTTTCCCGACCCGAAAGACGGGGGACGACCTCCCTATGAAAACATTTATCTGCCCGCGCTGAACAGCGGATTGTTTGAAGAGGTTTCTGCAACAGGGTCACTGCGCATCTTGCGACGTCGTCACGACTAACAATGTCGCAATGACCAACACACTGAACGTGTGATGTGTGCGTTTTAGAGTGCGCGTACGTGTTGATGTGCGTTACGTCGCGGGATGGGCGATGTAAACAATGTGGCAGCAGGTGAGCCACCACTAATTGCATCAGCAGCCATGATGATTGCAGCCGCTGTGTAGGCGCTGTATTCATCGGCAGGGAAATGCACCATGGTTTTATCTGGATCACTTGGATACACAATGCCTGTCCAATAGGCACCGTCGTCGCGACGATGCGGCATCGTCCACAACAACAACTCGCGCGCAGTGTCTTTGTCGCCCACCGCACAATGTGCAATGGCGCACTCGCTCGTCTCGGCCGCTGTCACCCATTGCTCATCGTTCACACAACGCACGCCACGGTCGTCCAACACGAACTCGTCCCACTTTTCCGCCAACCGCGACTTTGCGCGAATGCCTGTCATCGCACCGGTCATCACGGGGTAGTACCAGTCCATCGCCCAACGCGCTTTGGATTCAAATGCATCCAAGTTGGTGTTAATCACATGGTCAATCGCATCGGCTGCCTGGGTCCATTGTGGTTGAGAATCACCTAGCAAATCGCCCAATGCCGCACCGCAATGCAATGCATGACGAATCGATGATGACCCTGTCAACAGCGAGTAATCCCACGGGGCTGAATCGACTTCACGGGCCCACAAAATGGTGCCGTCAGGCTTGCGCATCTCGAGCACCCAGTCGAGGGCACGGCGCACCGTCGGCCACAACGTGGCAACAGCTTTCGTGTCGCGTGTGCACAACCAATGTGCCCACACACCCACTGCGATATAGGCCGTCACGTTGGTGTCTAACTTCGCATCTTCAATCGAACCGTCGGGCATGTAGTAGTTGAACCACCAACCATCTGCATCTTGATTGTTCGCCAGCCATCTGTAGGCAGCAAGCGCAGAGTCGTGTCTTCCCATAATGTCGAGCGCAATTGCTGTCTCCACGTGATTCCAGGGGTCGCAATGACCACCGGGGTACCACGGAATCATTCCGTTCGATAACTGCAACGACTCAATCGAGTCAGCTGTTTTCGCTAAGTCTGCAGTTGTCAAAATTCCCGGGAGGTGCGGACGGTTCGCGGTCATGCCGACACACTTTCTGTTGCGACAGAGTCATGTGAGATCGACACTGGCTTGGTGGAATAGACAATGAAGCTTTTGCCCATCACCGGACTCAGCACTTTTTCAGCCACCCGCATCACGGGTGGGTTTTCGAAAATGTCCCACTCGAGCAATTTGCGATATTTCACCACCAACGGATGATCTTCATTGCGTGGCCCCACTGCACACTTCAACCACCAATATGGCGAATGCAAGGCATGCGCATGGTGACTTCCTCGCACGGTGAAACCAGCGGTACGCAATTTGGCTTTCAACTCTGTCGCTGAATAGATACGTACGTGTCCGCCCACACTTTTTGGTGCGTAGTACTCATCGGACAACATCCAGTTGATCTTTTCGGGAAACCAGGTGGGCACAGTGACTGCTAACGAACCGCCTGGCTTTAGCACGCGATAAAACTCTGCAATTGCAGTGACGTCGTTTTGAATGTGTTCCAGCACCTCAGATGTCACAATCGAGTCGAACGTGTTGTCTTCGAATGGCAGGCGAGTGGCATCGCCACGCAGAACACCACCAAAACAATGTGCGGGAATCTCTTGGGCTTCGATCATTCCGCCGAACATGGCGCGTGTGCCTTCAACTTCTTCTTGACCCCAGTCGAGTGCGAACACCGTTGCGCCTTGGCGGGCAGCTTCGTAAGCGTGTCGACCAAATCCGGCGCCAGCATCTAAAAACATGTGCCCAGGTCGTAGTCCCAAACGATCAAATCGAACCGTCAACATCGTCGTTTAGCCTTTCCCTCGTTGAACTTTTCCCCGACGTGCCACATTGTGCGGCATCTCGAGTACTTCGCGGTATTGCTCCACGGTCAGTTGCGCACAATGACGCCAACTCCATCGCGACACCACTCGTTCACGTCCATTTGCACCCACGCGAGCACGCAATTGCGCATCATCTAAACCACGCGCAATTGTTGTGGCCAACGCATCTGCATTTCCTGCGGGGCATTGCAACACAGTGTCGCCATCTGTTCCTGTCACCTCTGGCAACGCACCACCATCTGTTGCCACCAAACAAATACCGGTACTCATCGCTTCAATGGCGGGCAAGCTGAAGCCTTCATACAAACTCGGCACAATCGCCAGTTCGGCTTCTGCATACAACTCGACAATGCGCTCATCGGGAACACCAGAAACAAAATCGATGTACGGCAACAGCCCTAACGATTCGATCAGGTCCATTGAATGGCCAGGGCGTGGTTTACCAATAATGGTCAAGCGAATGTCGCGCTCGGTGCGCAACTTGGCCATCGCTTCCAACAAGTACGACAAACCTTTCAAGGCCACGTCGGCAGATGCGGTGGTAATCAGTCGGCCAGGTTGGCGTTGCACATTCGGCATCGGGCGGAATAAGTCGGGGTCAACACCGACAGGTACCAATCTCATGCGATCGAGCGAGACACCCATGTCGGAGTGAATGTCGGCGATGCTGTTTTCACTCACCACAACAATTCGTGGCATTTTGCTGGCCACTTTTCCTTGCATCTCCACAAATGAATACCAACGCTTCACCGCACGACGCTTGCGCTTATTCGGTGCGTGGCTCATCTCGAGTTCGCGGTCTTTGGTAATGGGGTGGTGCAAGGTGACGACAGTCGGAATAATTTTTTCGATTTTCAAAATGTCCCAACCCAGACACTGATTGTCGTGCACAAGATCGAAATCGTTCACACGTGTTTTCAACATGCGGTACGCGCGTTTGGAAAACGCGAGTGGTTCAGAGAACTGGCCGCGCACGAAATAGGCGGTCTCGACAAAATCTTCCCACGACTTAATTTCCCAGTAGCCAGGAAGACGGCCCGGGTACAGATCGTTGAACAAATCGAGGCTCGGCAATTTGTGCATCGTGATGCGATCATCGAGCACGGGGTAGGGCTGGCCGCCAAAAACTTCCACCGAATGGCCAAGGTCGACCAACGCTTTGGTGAGGTGTCGGGTGTAGACACCTTGGCCTCCCACATGGGGTTTGCCGCGGTATGTCAGGTACGCAATGCGCAGCGGGCCGTTGGGGTCATACGCAGGGGACATAGACGTGTGAGGCTAACTGGAGCGCCAAGAAATGGCTCTCGTGCGCCGGTTCACCACGGCGGCAAGCCCCACAATTAAGGCCCAAATGTAGGGTGCATTCCCCAATCGCGAATACAACGTGCGTCCTTGTCGGATTTCTATCTCACGTTCCACAACATGTTGTGTGGTGATGCCCGTGCGGTCATACATCGTGCCATCGGGAGAGACAAACCCACTAAATCCGGTGGGAGAGACCTGCACCAACCATCGCCCTTGTTCGCGAGCACGCAACTTCGATGAGGCCACTTGTTGTGTCTGCAAAATTGTCCAGGTGTAACTAGAGCCATTGGTCGGATTGATGACGTATCCGGCGCCATCGACCACACCTTCATTTACGCGTCCACCAAAAAACACTTCCCACGAAATCGCCACGGCAACTCGTGTGCCCGCCACATCGATCCAGCCGCGTGCGTCTCCTTCGCGCGCATCACGAGGAACCAGATGAGTCGGCGCACCCACTGCTTGCAACAGTGGCCGCATTGGCATGTATTCACCAAAGGGAACACGACGTACTTTGTCGTAGCGACTCGAAATTGTTCCGTCGGGTTCGACAACAATGTGAGCGTTCGTAAACAACTCTGGTCCGGAGCTTTCCGTGATGCCGACAACGAAGGGCACTTGCAGTCGCTCTGCCTCACGTGCAATCAAGGTGTATTCCTCGCTGTCGATGAACAAACCATCGCCAGACACATTGATCACGTTTTCGGGCCACACAACAGCTGTGCGTTGTTGTGATGGTTGCAATGTTTGTGTGGCGCGTAAATGAACATCGAACACATCACGCGGGTCTGTGTCGACAGCGCGCGTTCCTTGTTCACCACCGCCTTGCACAAATGCAAGAGTGGCTGTCTCACCCGTTGCCGACGTGCCGTCCCAACGGTTGGCAATGCCGATTGCCACCACAACAAGTAACACCGCACGAAATTTGCGAGATGTCATCGACATCCACAACACCAAGACGCCAATGCCAATAACTCCCAAGTACGGACTCAATGCAGCGATAGGCGAACTTGCTTGAGAGATAGCAAGAGTGGCCAGAGGAACACCACCAAATGGCCACGACAAACGCAATGTTTCAGCCAAGCCATGACACAACACCAATGCGGCAGTGTGCATCTGTGGTGTTGTGCCCAATCGAGACGCAGCCATAGCTGCAAGACCATGAAACGATGCGAACAAGACCGATGCGATCAGATAGCCAGGTGCGGTAAGAAACCACATCCATGCCATCGCTGGCAAAAACCACGCCAAGGCGAACATGAAGCCGTTGAAAAAATCTTTGTCGCCACGGTGTTTGCGCGCCAGTGATGCATAAAGGGCAATTCCCAGAAAAGCCAGTGGCCACCAACCCCACGGCGGCATTGCGGCAGCAACACATAGTCCTGCAACAGTTGGCGCTAAAGCGCGACGGATCATTTAATCAGTGTGGCACGAACGATGTAGCGCTGCTTGGTGCTTCCTCGGGGATGGCACGAGAAAAGGGTCAACGTTGATTTCGAGGATTGTTTGGTGACCCACATTGCATGGGGCTTCACAATCATTCTGTTGGTCACCTTGTAACGAGCCCGCTTTTTACCTTCCACCACGGTGATCACATCTCCGCGGCGCAAGCGTTCGATGTTGTAGAAGGGGCGATGCGCAGTCGTGCGATGACCACCAATGACGATGTTTCCCGCTCCGCCTGGTTGAGGAGTGCCGGGCCATTTGCCCACACCAAGGTCGAACTCGCGATCCGAAATGCCCATGTACATCTTGTCGTTCACGCGCAAACGAGGAATGATCAGTCGACCAATCGCTTTTTGTTTCGTCGCTTTCGCCTCTCCACGAAATCCGTCCAGAGTCAATGCTTCAACAGATGCCACAGGTGCCAACACAAGTGAGGCCAACAGAACTGCGAGGAGGCGACGCATTTCTCTATTCTGGCAGACCAGCCACGTAGTTGAGAAGTGTTGCGGCACCTTTGCGCGCTTGTTCCACGCACGCAGGTACTCCAATCCCGCGATAACTCGCACCTGCGAATACGACACCCGGGGCTGAAACAGACAGTGAATGTTCAATTTCGGCGAGTCGAGCAAAGTGATGGGGGCGATATTGGGGGAATGATTCACCCCAACGAGAAATTCGTACCTGATGTGGAGTGAAATCTGCACCGAGATGATGTTTCATGTCGGCCAACGCCAAATTGACTAATGCATCATCGTCGTAGTGCATCACGTCGACACCGTCTCGTCCCAACGAAACACGCACAATCATCGATCCATCATCGGGACGCCAATGTGTCCATTTATTCGATCCGAACGATGCCGCTGTCACCCATCTCTGGTCGGGCTTGGGCACCAAATATCCGCTGCCTGTCAAATGGCTTGGCCATTCATGAGCAGCGATCGCCATTGTGATCAGCACGACAGATGCGTGCGTCCATTGGCTCAACAATTCCGATGCGCGGGTATCGAGCGGGTGAAGAAATGATGCGCTGTGTCGTGCCGGCACAGTGACAGCGAATGCATCACAATGGAACGCACCCTGCGTGGACTCGACAACATATGTGGGGTGTGCACCTGATTGTTTCCCAATCGCATTCACCGTTGCATTGGTGATGATTTTTCCGCCCAATGCCTGAACACGTTGCGCCAAGGTTTCAGTGAGTGCACCCATCCCGCGAAGAGGAGTGCCAAAGATCGGCGCATCGGGAGTTGCATTTTTGCTGGCCGCTTTTCGCGCTTTCCCCGCTGCAATCATCATGCTGCGCGACGCGGTCAGTGCGGCAAGTTGTGGCACAGCAGCCATCGAAAAATTATCGGTGTCGGCTGCATAGATGCTGCCGACCAACGGATCAACAATGCGTTCGTGCACTTGGTGACCGAAACGGGAACGCACATAGTGACCAATTGAGT
>JBEDHS010000078.1:0-4901 GCA_041173945.1 Actinomycetota bacterium | reverse complement strand
TCCAATCGTGCCGGGAATACCTCCCGAATAATCGCCTTCGATTTCTTCGCCGAATACACCTTCGCTGGCGGTGGCAACACCAAACCTGTTCGCGCCTCTGTCACCGACTTTGCCGACTTCGGCAGACACAACACATCGCCCACGAAAATCTTTGTCTTTGCCGTTGCACTGTTCGCGCTCAACAATTCCTTCAATTTCACTTTTTTCTTCTGTGCAATACGGCTCCACGAATCATTACGCACCGTCTTATAGGTCACCGCACACGTCGACGTATCTGCCACAGGTACCGCAGCGGCTGTTTTCGAACCCTTCGGCAAACAGATCGAGTTCCCCACCAACAACTTCGTTTTTGTTGTCGCTTTATTGGCCTTCAACACCGCCGACAACTTCTGTCCGGCCTTCACAGAAATACCCCACCAGGAATCACCACTCACCACGGTGTAGGGCACAGCACACGCAGGCTTTGTCGCCCGACCCGCCTCGAGAACCCGAGCAGTGCCCGATGCAGCGACGGGTACGACCCCAAGGCCCACAGAGCCCGCAAGGGTCACCACAATCAGGCCACCAATTCGGCGGCGGCTCGTCCCGGAACGCTTCAATGAATGAATATTCATGACCCTGTAGGTCTACTCGGGATGATTGCGTCAGACACCTCAGAGGCCGTCTAAGCCAATAAACACAAGGAAAAAATCTGGCGGAGAGGGTGGGATTTGAACCCACGGTCCGCTTAACACGGACAACGCCTTAGCAGGGCGCCCCATTCGGCCACTCTGGCACCTCTCCTGGGAGAGGTCGAGTGTACTGGCGGAACGGAAGGGATTCGAACCCCCGGGGCTTTTGGCCCTCCCGCTTTCAAGGCGGGTGCATTTGTCCGCTCTGCCACCGTTCCGTCCGCAAGGCTATCTGAGGGCTCTCAGAATCGCTAAATGGGTTTAGTGGCGAATGTTGGCGCGCAGTTGGTTAACCCAGTCATCGGCGTCTTGCCAGCGCGCGTCTGCATGCTCACGAGCCGAATGAGCCTGTTGCCCGGCAGCCGGATATGAACCTAGAAATTTCACGCCACCTTGTTTGGCATGCAGATCACGTAATGCATCGGCCATCAACTCATCGTCAATATGGCCATCTGCATAAATGATGAAGCAGTAATCACCAAGCCCGCCCGCTTTGGTGGGGCGAGACGACAACAAACTCAAGTTAATTCTGCGTGCAGCGAACTCTTGCAAAATAGAAATCAAACTTCCCGGTTCATCTGCGCGTTGAAACACGACGATGCCGGTTTTGTCGTGACCAGTGGAAGCGGGAATTCCATCGCGCGCCACCAATACAAAACGCGTCTGATTTCCGGCATGGTCGGCGATGTCGCGCACCAACACTTCTAAGCCATACAACGCTGCAGCATTTGCAGGGGCCAATGCTGCAACATTTTTCTCACCTGCTTTAATGCGCTCGCCCACAATGCGTGCAGCATCGGCCGTCGAGTTTGCAGCCAGTACTTCTGCTGCAGCGAGATTGTTGCGCAACCATGCACTGCACTGTGCTGTTGCAACCGGAATCGACAACACAGTTGTGATATCGGCCAACGTCGCACCGGGTGCTGCCAACAAACAATGTTCAATGTCGAGCACGACTTCGCGTTGAATCAACAATTCATAATCGAAGATCAGCGCATCTTGGGTGAAGTTCACCGTGCCTTCAATGGAGTTTTCAATCGGCACAAAGCCTGCTTCCACCTCGCCAGCAGCCACAGCATCCAACACGTCCGGCACACTGCGATACGGCACCAAATCGGCGCTTGCGAGATCGGCTTGGGTCATCACAGCCTGTTCGGTGAAAGTTCCGAACGGCCCAAAAAACCCAATACGACGTGGTGTCTGTGTCACAGATGGCAAGGCTACGCCGTTCGTTGCGCGAGCCTGTGCTTATTTACAGGGGCCTGTGCTTATTTAAGGGCGGCGGTCACAATCTCGGTTAACGCAGTCGGTTCCACCACACCTGAAAAGCGTGTCTTCAGGACGCCGTCGGCATTCACCACAGCCATAAACGGATATGCGCTCACGCCATAGGCAAGAGCTGCAGTTTGTTGTTCGCTGTCGGCCAGCACTTCAAATGGCCACTTCTTTTCTTCAATCCAGTCAGACGGTGGCCAGTTCGGTGCATCGTTTCGCGACCCGGTGGTAATTCCCACCACACGCAAGTTGTCGGGAATCAATCCCTTTTCGCGCCAGTCGATCAACTTCGGAACTTCGTCGTTGCAATGCGGGCACCAGTGGGCAAGAAAGACAAGCAGAGTGTCGCGCGTATCGTTCGCCGCGTTAATAGTGATCGGATTCCCACGGAAGTCATAGCCGTTCAGAATTGGCGCGGGTGTATCGCGGGCGGGGTCGTCACCGTCTTCAGGTAACGGTGGCAATAATTCGCCATCAACATTCACCTCTTGAAATTGACCCGTGATGATTGCTGAATTCCCATCATCAACACGGGGTGCACTTGTCCCACTCGAGAGTCCAATCGCAATCGTTGCCGCCAACGCAACAACCACCACCAACAACGCCACCGCTTTTTGCATGGTGCTCTTCTTGCGTTGTTGTTGCGTCTGCTTGTTTTTTCTCTGAGCTTGTGCCATGTCGATTCCTTTGCTTCTCCCTATTCTTCAACATCTCTGTCGGTTCGTCCCATCGCCAACGAGACGGCGATCACGAACACAAATGCACACCCCGCCATAAAGGCCAATGTCACAAATCCAAATTCACGAAACCAGATGGTGGTGCATGGCACATCCACGCTGCACACGCTCGACTTAATCTCGGGGAACCACTCCAAGATGTAGTGATACACCGACACTGCAAGCCCCGCCAGCGATAAGGCAATCCAATACGGTGCAAGAACCCGTTCGCGGCGCACCAGTGCCACCCACGACATCATCGCAATCGGGTAGATGCCGATGCGCTGATACCAACACAATTCGCATGGGGCAAAACCAGCTACTTCGCTGAAATACAAACTGCCGAACATGGTGCCCGTCGCCACTGCTGAAATTGCCCACGGGCCCACTTCGCTGACCGCCTCCACCCACGACGTCGCCAACGCCATGCGTCGACCAACAACGAGAGCGACAAGGGTGACAAGTGCAAAAGCAAGAACGGCAACGGCTAACACCGCAGAAAAAACCTGCACTGTGTCGGTGTTCATGTCTCCATTCTCGCCGCATAAAACCCCACTTGCGATGTTTTGACGAGCGAAGTGGCAGGATTACAAGGTGACTTCTGCGACCGCACATGCGTCTATGCCGACGGGCATTCAGGCATTGCGGGACATGCGTACCAGTCGCCGTAAGAATCGCCTGCAAGATCTCGAATGGTTCGATGCCCTCTACCGGGTGTATTTGGCGGCCTTTATTGGTGGTGGCGTCATCATGTTTTTGTCGGGGCTGGTAGGCGATACAGCCCTCACCGACACCGAGTTCGCCGACATGACGTCAGCTCTTCCCCACGTGGTGGGTCTTGTCGCAGCACTCGTCGTGTTTCTCGGTGCACGAAGCGGCGCACATGGCGGACCCATCGCTATTGAAGAAGCAGAAGTGCGACATGTGCTGATGGCGCCCATTGAACGCAGTCGCGCACTACGTCATCCCGCGATGCAACGCCTTCGCACATTTGTGTTCGTCGGTGCCATTGTGGGAGGGGTCGCCAACCAACTTCTTGCTCGTCGCATTGAAGACGCACCGTCATCGATGATGAGTTTTGTTGTCTACGGCGTAATCGCCGGCGGGCTTATCGGTGCTCTGTTCATCATCACTGCATTATTGGTGCACAGCGTCGGTATGAAGCAACCTCTTGCCACAACACTGAGCGGAGCATTGTTCGTGTGGCAAGCAGGTATCACTTTCTCCGACACCGATGTCCCCGGCCCGTTCGACTGTGTAGGCAGTATCTCCATGTGGTGGGAACGCGTCAGTGCTCTCGATCTCGTCGGTGTCGGTGTTGTTGTCGCACTCGGCATTGTCGCGGTGAGTCGTGTTGGTTCGCTGTCGCTTGAAGCTCTTGCGCGTCGCAGTGCGTTGGTATCACAAATGAAATTTGCCGTCACTTTGCAAGATCTACGCACCGTCGTGTTGTTGCGCCGTCAACTCAGCCAAGAACACATGCGCACCTCGCCATGGATGCGTCTGCCCCGTTCGCTTCGTATCGACATTGTTGTGGCGCGAGGTGTTCGCAGTGTGTTGCGTTTTCCTGTGCGTCGCCTTTTCCGCATGGCTCTTCTCAGTGGCGCGGGCGCCTATGCCATGGTTGTTGCGTTCAATGGCACCACGCCCGCTGTTGTCGCAGCAGGAATGTTGTTCTTCATTGTCGGGCTCGATCTGGTTGAACCTCTGTCGCAAGAAATTGATCAGCCCGACCGCACCGATTCATTCCCGCGCGAACGTGGCTGGCTTCTCACCAAACATCTCATCGTGCCTGCCGTGTCGACGCTTCCCTTCATCATCATCGGCGTTCTCGTCGCCTACATCGCACGCCCCGACACATCAACCCTTGGCTTTGGCCTATTAGTTGGCATCTCGGCAAGTGCCGGTGCAATCGCAGGTGCGGCATTGAACGCGGTGAATGGTGCACCCGACCCTGCTGGCTCGGCAACATCGGGGCTTGCACTGCCGCCAGAAATGAGCGGTATGGGAACTGTCATTCGTGGAGCATTCCCGCCGTGTATCACCACGGTCGCGTGTTTGCCTCTTCTTGCATTTCGTGAGAGCGCATCAACCGCATCAGAGTTTGCAAATGGTCTACGGGCAATTGGTGGTGTTGCCATTGTTGTCACGTTGGTCGGCGGTTGGATCCGTCAACGAGATGCCATTCGTGAATGGTTCTCCACTGCATCTCAACAAGCAGCGCAAAAATCTTCTTCAT
>JBEDHS010000077.1:0-3050 GCA_041173945.1 Actinomycetota bacterium | reverse complement strand
GGAATCGATGTTTGCATCATCATTAATTTGGTGATGTCGCCGTCTACTTTGATTCGTCCCGACATGAACGCTTGCATGCTCGCTGTTGGGTCTTGATCGACGAACAGTGATCGTGCGGTGTCGTAGTCGGTGGTGATCGTCAGATCGGCCGCGCCCAATTCGCCCAGTTCCATGTCGAGAGTGCCCGACGAGGTGTCGATGTAGGCGCGAATCGTTCCCTCGCCAAAGGGGACTTTGGTGGTCACCACATTGATCCGGATAGAGGCCTCAATTGCGGGAACAGAGCCAGCATGTCTGTGACGGATGTCGCGGGCGGCAGCAATCCACTCGTCGGACAAAAAGGGGTGGCTCATGGGGTTACCTCAGACTTTGGTGGAGTTGTGCGCATTGATTGTTAATCCATGTCGGAATCTACGAGCAAACAGGCGAGAATTGAACAATGGCTCGAATTTTGGTCTCTGAAGAACTCGCCGAAGGTGGACTGAACAAGTTGCGCGCGGCTGGACACGAGGTGGATGTCCAGACTGGTCTGTCACCTGAGCAACTTCATTCAGCAATTAAGGGCGCACACGCCTTGATTGTGCGATCGGCGACCCAAGTCGACGATGCGCTTCTCGAGGCTGGCTCAGACTTGATGGTGGTGGGGCGCGCTGGCGTGGGTCTTGACAACGTGGATGTCGAGTCTGCAACGCGTCGGGGAATCATGGTGGCCAATGCCCCCGAGTCGAACATTGTGTCGGCGGCCGAGCACACCATGGCAATGCTGTTGGCTGTGGCCCGCAATGTGCCACAAGCACACGCCGCTCTCGTGCAGGGACGTTGGGAGCGCAGCAAGTGGGAAGGTGTCGAGTTGTTCGACAAGACGCTTGGTGTTGTCGGATTGGGACGTATCGGGAAACTGGTCGCACAACGCGCAGCTGCGTTCGGGATGCGCATCGTCGCATTCGACCCGTACGTGTCAGAAGAGCGGGCACGCGGCATGAACATTGAACTTCTGGATCTTGACACGTTGGTGAAACGATCCGACTTCATCACCATTCACTTGCCGAAGAACAAAGAAACAATCGGTTTGTTCAATTCTGAGATGTTCAAAAAAGCAAAGCCCGAGTTGCGCATCATCAATGTTGCTCGCGGTGGAATTGTCGCTGAAGCAGACTTGGCCGACGCTGTGAAAAATGGAGTCATTGCAGGTGCTGCACTCGACGTTTTCGACAAAGAACCCACAACCGAATCGGTTTTGTTCGGTGTCGATGGAATTGTGGTGACACCACACCTTGGTGCGAGCACCACTGAAGCACAAGACAGAGCGGGTCTTGATATCGCTGATCAGATTTTGTTGGCTCTGTCGGGAGATTTTGTTCCATACGCCGTCAATATCTCGGCCGCTGACGCAAACGAAACCTTGAAGCCATATCTTCCACTCGCAGAGCGTCTCGGGCGATTGTTCTCATCGGCTGCAGGCGATATTTCTGAATTGGAAATCATCGCCACCGGAGAAATTGCTGGATACGACACACGTATTTTGACACTTGCTGCATTGAAGGGCTTCTTCTCTGCGCGCCATGACGATGCAGTCACTTTCGTGAACGCGCCGCAGATTGCAGAAAGCCAAGGCGTGACAATCAAGGAATCAAAGGTGTCTGCGGCCGCTGCCAACAGTGACTATGTCAACTTGGTGACATTGCGCGCAGGTTCGCATGCAATTGCTGCCACATTGGTCGGCCCTCGTCGTCAGGCACGCATTGTGATGGTGGACGAACACGGAACAGACGTGCCACCTGCTCAGCACATGTTGGTGGTGCGCAATGATGACCGCCCTGGCGTGATTGGACTGGTGGGAACACTGCTTGGTCGTCACAATGTGAACATCGCCGACATGGACGTGGGTCGCGCGGATCGACCAGGAACCGCATTGATGGTCATTGCGCCAACTGCTGATGTCACTGAAGATGTGCTCGATGAACTGCGTGCACAACCAGGCATCATCGAAGTAACGTCGCTTCGTTCGTAAATCAACGCGCGTTTTTACAACGCTGAACGGTTAGAGCGCTGCGCGCAGGGCATCGCGAGTTCGTTCTGCTTCTCGCGCAGAACCTGCAATGCCGCCGTCGGCATACAAAATCGCTCGCGATGAATTAACAACGAGCCCAGTGCCCGTGCTATTCGCGCCGTTTCGCACGACGACATCTGGATCGCCCCCTTGGGCACCGACGCCCGGGACCAGCAATGTCATCTCGCCGACAATTCCGCGCACTGTTGCCAGCTCGTCTGGGTAGGTAGCGCCCACCACCAACGAGACATCGCCAACTGTTGCCCACTGTGTCGCTGCGCGCTCGGCAACATGGACATACAGCGGTCGTCCATCAATCTCTTGAGATTGAAAATCCCCGCTGCCCGCATTTGATGTGCGACAGAGCACCACGGCGGCGCCTTGCGGATGGGTGAGATACGGCTCGATGGTGTCAGTACCCATGTAGGGGTTTACAGTGACGGCGTGTGCACCGTAACGATCGAAGGCTTCGCGTGCGTACATGCGTGCGGTGTCGCCAATGTCGCCTCGTTTGGCATCCAAGATGATCGGGATATCGGGGTAGTTGTCACGAATGTATGCACACAGTTTCTCGAGTTGTCGCTCGGCGCCGGTGGCGGCGAAGTAGGCAATCTGTGGTTTGAATGCGCACACAAAGTCCGCGGTTGCATCGATGATGTCGGTGAGAAACCATTCGATTCCTTCATTGTCGGGTGAATAGCCCGCCGGCAATCGAGACACATCGGGATCGAGTCCGACACACAACAATGATTGTGATGTCTCCCAACGTCGTGTGAGGAGAGAAGAAAAACCCAATGTCAGCCTTCGATGGTGATGGCAGCAGTCGGGCACAGATCGGCTGCCTGTGTCACTTTTTCGCGCAGTTCCTCGCCGGGTTCCTCAATCAAGATGTACAAGTATCCATCAGAGCGCACTTCAAATACTTCGGGTGCAACTTGTGTGCATGCACCTGTCGATGCACACACATCAAAATCAACGGTCACCTTCATGGATGTCTCCT
>JBEDHS010000076.1:0-5101 GCA_041173945.1 Actinomycetota bacterium | reverse complement strand
CCGCTGGAGTGGTGAACAACGATGACGAGCAACGCTTACGAAATCTTTGCTGAACGGGTTCGCGACAATGCACCTGTCGCTCTTGCATCAGTCATTGAAGGTCCGAACACAGGCTCAGTGTTGGTCATCTCGCCAGAGGGAATATTGGCCGGGTCATTAGGCAATGGCGATCTCGATCGCGTTGTCGGGCGCGATGCAATGGGCGAACTTGAAGCTGGTCGCACGATCGTGCGTCATTACGGACCAGAAGGACAATCGACCCCCGAAGATTTAGAAAACACTGAAACCGTGCGGGTGTTCATCGAAAGTTTCTCACCGCCCCCGTTGATGTGGATTTTCGGCGCTGTTGATTTCACTGCGGCCCTCGCTCGCGTGGCCAAAGTCCTCGGCTATCACGTCACCGTGTGTGATGCACGCGAGATCTTCGCGACACGTCGACGTTTTCCCATGGCCGACGAAGTACGCGTGACGTGGCCAACACCGATTTTTGAAGAACGCGGCGATCGACTTGGGCCTCGCGATGCAGTGTGCATCTTGACCCATGATCCAAAGTTCGATGTTCCCGCGATTCAAGGCGCACTTGCAACAAAAGTCGGCTACATCGGCGTGATGGGTAGCCGCAAAACACATGCCAAACGACTGGAGCGACTCGCAGAAGTGGGAATTACATCGCCTGAAGATCTTGCGCGACTGCACTCACCAATCGGTTTAGATCTCGGTGGACGCACACCAGAAGAGACTGCGATTTCGATTGTCGGGGAAATCATCGCTGCGCGCACTGGTCGCAATGCGCAGTCACTTCGAGCAACAGATGGTGCAATTCACTGATGCCAACACGCCCATGAATCGCAGCGACCGCATCCTCGCTGTGCTATTGGCCGCCGGTGCTGGGAGCCGCTTTGGGGGCTCAATCCACAAACTTCGCTACGAACTGAACGGTCAATCGATTGTCTCCCGTGCTCTCCACGCGATGACCTCTGCTGAGATCGGACCATGTCTTGTCGTCACAGGTGCAGTCGACATCGACGACCTCGTGGGTGATGTCCCTCAACTGCACAATGCAGCGTGGAGAACTGGGCAACGAAGCTCTGTCGTCACAGCGATTGAATACGCCCAGCAACTTGATTTCGATGCCATTGTTTTTGGCCTCGGTGACCAACCGTTTATTGAGCCCGACGCGTGGCGCGCAGTCGCTGAGACCAACTCCCCTCTTGTTGTGGCCACCTACGACGGACAGCGAGGAAACCCCGTCAAAATTGACAAATCTTTGTGGGAAGCGTTCGTATCTCTTGATGATGACCCAGATGCGGGGCTTCGCACCTTGATTCGTCTGCGTCCCGAGTTGGTCAAAGAAGTAGCCTGCAAGGGCAATTCCACAGATATCGACACCCCGGAGGATCTCTTGCCATGGACCTAAATCATTCCTTCACAGTGGACGTTCCCGTTGACGACGCATGGCGAATCCTCACCGATGTCGAGCGCATCGCCCCTTGTCTTCCCGGTGCACAACTTCAGGAAATTGAAGGTGACACATACCGCGGCATGGTGAAAGTCAAAGTCGGCCCCATCCAAGCACAATTCAAAGGCCAGGCCAACTTTGTCGAGCGTGACGATGTTGCACACCGTGCCGTGTTGAAGGGCGAAGGTCGCGACACCGGCGGCAAAGGAAACGCATCGGCGCTGATTACAGCCGAGCTCACCGCACTCACCGATACATCCACTTCGGTCACCGTGAATACCGATTTGTCGATTACAGGAAAAGTCGCTCAGTTCGGTCGCGGCACAATGGCAGACATCAGCAACAAGTTGCTCGCACAATTCGTAGAGAATCTGAACGTCTTGATTGCCGAACAGCCACCCACCACAGCCACGCCAACTGCTGAAACATCAACTCCCGCGGCACCAGAGTCTGCACCCGCTGCGCCAGAAGGAACAGTGCGAAAGATTGATGCACCTGAGGCTGAAGCACTTGACTTGTTGTCGGTGTCCTCTGGTGCGATTGCAAAGCGCGCGATTCCTGTCGTGATTGTGATCGCAGCAGTCGTGGCATTCTTCGTCCTTCGATGAAATGACACTTCCTGGCACTGCCCCGACAGATGCTGACATCGACGTCGTCACCGCACTCATTGGACGAGTCCCACAAGGTGATTTTCGAATTGTTGTTCGCGCCGAAACAGGTGAGCCCGTCGTTCTGATGAACGCACCGTTACTTCATGACGGCACGCCCATGCCGACGTTGTACTGGCTAGTTGGTCGACGCGAAGTTGCTGGCGTGAGCACACTTGAGGCGGATGCAACTATCGACCGTGTAGAAGAACTTATTGGTTTAGATGAAATTGACAAGATTCATCAGCGCTATGCCACCTCTCGAAATGCATTGATGCCACCACATCACACCGGCCCGACACCATCGGGCGGAGTCGGTGGAACTCGTCGAGGCGTGAAATGTCTTCATGCACATTTTGCATATTGGCTAGCCGGCGGGGACGATGCGGTGGGTCAATGGGTTGCTGATCAACTTGATGAGCGTGGAATTACACGGACTCAGCGGCCATGAGCGACACAACCTTGATACGCGCCGTCATTGATGTGGGAACGCAATCCACCAATCTTTTGGTGGGCACACCCGATGGTTCAACGCTGTATCGACAAAATGCCGCGACCCGTCTTGGTGAAGACCTGCATGCGACAGGTCGTCTCTCCACTGTTGCGATGGACCGCACACTCGATGTGATTGTGCAGCATCTCGCAACAGCATCAGAACATGGTGCGACCGACGTCATCATCACCGGAACAGCTGCGTGTCGTCGTGCGTCAAACACCGCGGAATTTCAAGCACTCGTCAGAGAAAAGACTGGCCACACACTCGAGGTATTGTCCGAAAAAGACGAGGCGCATTATGCATTTCTCGGAGCGACTGCATCGTTACCCCCTGTTGACGGCCCGACATTGGTCATCGACATCGGCGGCGGCAGCACTGAATACATCATCGGGTTTTCCTCCGGCGAGATGTCAGCAAGCATTCCTTTTGGTGCTGTCACTTCCACTTCATCACACATTGCAACAGATCCCCCGAAACCTGAAGATCTCACGAATCTCATCGGAGCCGTCGCAGACGAACTAGAAGAAATCGGTCGCGACATGCCGGCGCTGCTCACTCCAGCGAGAGTGGTCGGAGTCGCGGGGACGATCGTCACCATCGCCGCAGTTGAGATTGGGCTTCAAGAATTCGATGAACAGACACTGAACGGCTTTGTCCTCGCCAAGGACGCAGCCGAAGACGTCTTTCGCACTCTCGCCACCGAAGCAGCCTCGGAGCGCGCGATGAACCCAGGCCTCGGTTCGCATCGTGTCGACATCATCGTTGCCGGGTGCTGCATTCTGGTAGCCACGATGCGCCGGTTGCATATCGATGAAATCGTCGTCTCCACTCACAACCTGATGGACGGGTTGATGAAACGTGAGAGAATTTAGCCATGACCGCGATGCACCCAGCTCGACCCAGCAGTGTGGGTTTGCGTCTTTATGGTCGTCGAGTTGTTCTTCGTCCACTCGTTCCACAAGATTTCAATAGTTGGAGCGAAGTGCGCCGCCGCAATGGCAATTGGCTCACCGTGTGGGAGCCAATGAAACTTCCCCATCACCCCGACCCAGAGACAAACCGTGAAGTTTTTGCTGCGCGTTGTGGAGCACGAGATCGAGAGAGGCTTGCGGGCACTCAGTACGCCTTCGGGATCTTTGTTGATGGCGCGTTTGCCGGCGAAATCAACATCAACAATGTGGTGCGTGGTGCTTTTCAATCAGCAACCATCGGATACTGGATAGACCGCGCACGAGCCGGTCATTCATTCATGTCCGAGGCAGTTGTCGTTCTCGCCCAATTTGCTTTTGAAGAACTGAAATTGCATCGCCTCGAGATCTGCATCATCCCACGCAACAAAAACTCTCAGCGTGTCATGGAGAAACTAGAAATTCGCCAAGAAGGAATTGCTCAACGGTTTCTTGAAATCAACGGCGTGTGGGAAGACCACCTGCGCTATGGCATCACCGTTGAAGAGTGGCAGATTCGTCGCGACGAATTGCTTCGTCACTGGATTCTCTAAGCCAACGCATCCCACGCCATCGCGCGGGCACGTCGCACTGCTTTGCGTCGCTTCCAGTCTTTTGTCTTCCAGTGCTTCAACGGAGTCCGTCGACTTTTTGCACGACCACGTTCTGGATCGTGATGATGCACCGGCTTCCATGCAGGTCCAGGTTCAATCACATCAAGCGGTTCGGTGCCGTGCTGAACAGCCTCCACCACCAAGTGCAATTCACTATTCACACGATGCCGTTCGTTATGAGCATGCGCTCTCAAATCGGCGCGCGGAGCAGGCGCGAGGTCCTGATTGCGATGACGTTGACTCATCACATCCTCCTTCCGGAGCCCTCGGGCTCCAAAGTGGTTCCCTTTGACGCACCGTACTCCTGATGTGGTCAAATGTGAAGGACTTCAGCGATGATTTTTTTCCACAGACATTTGTTCTGTGGAAAAGTGCGCTGTTATCGCACGCGTAATCGGTGAATGACTGGGGTTGCTCCAGCGTGCGTCCGAAATTCGATGCGACAAGTTCCTGATCGCAAGAAACGTACTCGAATCGGGTTTCTCATAATTGAGCAGATGTTCTTGGATTGCGCTGCAACTTTCCAGTTCAGCGTCAATCCGTCGGCAATCTTGGCCGCACGGGACGCAAGAATTGTGCGCCCTGGGCGAAGGCGTTGAACAGTTGTCGTCTGAATACGAGCAGTTGGTCGACCTTCACCAAGAGCATTAGAGGCAACTACTTTGACCCGATAGGTGACGTCGTTCGCAAGTTGGGTAAAACGAACGGTGTTTACCCCAGGCGACACTGTCTTTTTTTTCACCACTTTGCCTTTACGGATAAGCGACACAGTTGTGCCAAGTAACGGTGAGCCACCATCACACGGTGCATCCCAACTGACGAGAACAGAACCATTCGAGACCGACGTGATGACATGTGATGCCATCCCAGGGGTTGAGGCTACGACAGGAGAGGTGTCGAGATATAAAAGACGATTCGGTGTCGATGCATCGAGACCA
>JBEDHS010000075.1:0-7611 GCA_041173945.1 Actinomycetota bacterium | reverse complement strand
GAGGTGGGATTTGAACCCACGGTGAGCTTGCACCCACAACGGTTTTCGAGACCGTCCCATTCGGCCGCTCTGGCACTCTTCCGTCGGAAGACGCTATCTGGCCAAATTCTCAGACACCATGGAAACACTGAGCAAATTCTGCAACCATGCTCGAATTCTTTTGATTATCGCCGCTGTTGAAAGAAGTCCCGCAAAAGCGCACTCGACTCTTCAGCAAGAACGCCATGGCGAACCACGGGATTGTGATTGACCCGCGGATCTGACGCCACGTTGTAGAGACTTCCTGTCGCTCCTGCTTTCACATCCGGGGCGCCAAACACAATCCGTGCGACACGAGAATTAATAGCCGCACCGACACACATGACGCATGGCTCCAAGGTGACAAACAACGTGCAGTTCTCCAGATGCCATGTCTCTAGAACACGACTTGCATCACGTAAAGCAAGTATCTCTGCGTGCGCTGTTGGGTCACTCGTGAGTTCTCGCTCGTTGTGTCGTTGCGCGATGATTTTGCCGTTGTGCACAACAACCGCACCCACAGGTACATCGTCATGCGCGAGAGCTGCTCGAGCTTCTTCAAGTGCAACACGCATCACGTCGTCGTCGGTCATGAGCCAAACATACCGATTACTGGCGGAAGGGGTGGGATTCGAACCCACGGAAGCTTTCACTTCACACGCTTTCCAAGCGTGCCGATTCGGCCGCTCTCGCACCCTTCCTCATAGCAACATTTCTGTCACCACGAGTTGGTCAGGCTACCTCGGATGTACGCTGTAACCCTCAGCATCCATAGTTCATCTGTGAATGGTGAGGTGGCGGTCGGGTCCTGTGCGACGGTCGCCCGTAAACCAGGTCAGGTCCTGACGGAAGCAGCCTCCACACGGGAACGATCGTGCGCCGCAGTTCGCCTGGCCGTCACTTCACTGTTCATTGGTGAACCTAGATTGATGATGACAAAACCTAACGAAGGAACCCCCATGAATTCGAAACTTGGTATCGCGCTCGGATCAGTCGTTGCGGTCATCGTGGTGCTGATTGTCTCCATCGTTGGGTCCTACAACGGCCTCGTCGATCGTGAAACACGTGTGGACCAATCTGTTGCAGATCTTGAAGTTCAACTCCAGCGTCGTTTTGATCTAATTCCCAACTTGGTCAGTGCAGTCGAAGGCGCACTCGAACAAGAACGCGAGATCATCGACAGCGTCACTGAAGCGCGCACTCGTTACGCCGGTGCAGGATCATCAGATGAACGCCTCGAAGCAGCAACAGAACTAGAAGGTGCGTTGTCGCGTTTGTTGGTTGTCGTGGAAAATTATCCACAAGTAGCTAGTTTGCAGAACGTGCGAGATCTACAAGTTCAACTTGAGGGCACAGAGAACCGTGTCGCACAAGCGCGTCGCACCTATAACGAGTCTGCAACCGAGTTCAACCGAGCAATTCGTCGGTTCCCACGCGTCATCATTGCATCGATGTTTGGTTTCGATAAGCGCGACCTGTTCGAATCGGAATCGGGTGCCGATGAAGCACCCACAGTCGATCTCAATCCTGGCGAATAACACGTGACCCAACGCATCACAATTCGTTCGTCATGTGCTGGGCTAATTGTGCTGCTGGCGGTTTTGGCAGGATGTTCCTCCACAGAAGTCGGCTTCCCTGAATTCACCGCGCCCGTCGTCGATGACGTGGGAGCAATTGATGACACAATCGAAGCGACTTTGTCAGGCGAGTTAGAAAACTTTCGCGCAACCGCTGGTCCACAGATTGCTGTTGCAGTCATCGGCTCAACAGGAAGTGCATCGATTGAGAATTACTCCATTGACCTAGCACGACAATGGGGCGTGGGCGATGCCCAACGTGATGATGGCGTGCTCATTCTGATTGCACTTGACGACCGAGAGTTACGAATAGAAGTTGGCAGCGGAGTTGAAGGTGATCTCACCGATATTGCCGCTGGTCGCATCGTCGACTCGGTCATGCTCCCTTTGTTGCGTCAAGACGACGTCGACGGTGCAGTCGTTCAAGGGGCGCGAGCTGTGATGGCTGTCTGGAGTGGCGGCGCTGTCCCCACGCCAGATTTTGTACCCACCAATGAGGTCACCCAGAGCGAATTCGGTGACTGGGTGGGTGTGCTGTTGTTCTTTTTGTTCATCGGTGGGTCAACTGTGCTCGCGATGATCGGTCTAGTTACCCGACACACCACCTGGACATCTGATGGTTCGCGTCGTGGTTACGGCGGCATCTTCATCCCAGGAGGTTTCGGCAGTTCCGGACGCGGATTCGGTGGCGGATTCGGTGGAGGTTTTGGCGGTGGCTTCGGTGGCGGATTTAGTGGTGGTGGCGCAGGAGGGAGTTGGTAATGCCGAAGTGGTGGTTAGAACACAAAGATGACGTCGCTCGCGCAATTCATGACGCCGAAGAAACATCTGGGCATCAAATTGTGGTTCACGTGGGCAATCTTGGTCGTCACCCAGAACGCATGGCCAACAAACTTGCGGTTCGATGGTCGAAGGCCTCACTTGTGTTTTGTGTCGATCCGAAACATCGTCATTTCGAGATTCGATGGTCACCAACTGTTGAACTCGACCCGCAACTCGCTACCGACGCTGTCACGCAACATTTGCGCTCGCAAGATTTGGCTGCCGCCATTACCGCTCTTGCTGCATTGTTACCTGTACAACAAGAAGGTGAAGAACTGCCCGACATCGTCACCGACGATGACTCTGGTTCTTAACGTCCGACCATCGCACGTTCTGCACGTTCGACGAGGTCTGTCATTTCCAATTGTTGGGAAATTTTGGCGAGATCTTTTGTCGGGCCCTGCCACAACCATGAATCAACATCGCCCAACACCACATCATCGGACACGTCGGTGACAACGGTTGCAATGACCTTGAACAGGTCGGCCAGTTCGCGTTGTTCGCTCAATGTTGTAGCCAACTTTGCTGCTCCGCGGACAGTGACTCCATCGGTTGCCCACTGATTCGGGTCATCGGGAATATCTTCCACCTTCACATATTTCGCCAACACGGTGCTGGCGCTTTTTGCACCCCAACCAGATAACCCGGGAAATCCATCTGCGGTATCTCCCACCAACGCCAACCAATCAGCAATGCTCTCGGGACCAACACCGAACTTCGTGCGAACTCCATCTTCATTAATGATGAGATCTTGACGGCGGTCAAACTGCACAATGCGATTTCCTTGCACCACTTGTCCCAAGTCCTTATCTGGGGTCAACATCTGCACTTGGTCAACACGGGAATCTGCTCCTGCAATCAGTGCACCAGCAGCAAGACCATCGTCAGCTTCATATTTCACCATCGGCCACACGGGTACTCCCAAGGCACGAAGCGCATCTTCCATCATCGGAATCTGACTCAAGATTTCATCTTCCATACCATCTGAGGTTTTGTATCCCTCGTACAGATCATTTCGAAAACTCTCGATGACATGATCCACCGACACCGCCACATGCGTCGCCCCGCCAGCAAGTAACTGAAGTGTCGAGGTGACCACGCCGCGAGTAGCCGACAACGGTGGTGGGGTCCGGTGACGGACTGCTTGTCCAAAGTGCTGGCGATACAGCTCGTAGGTCCCATCGATGAGGTGAATAATCATTATCGCCAGTATCGCAGACGGGTTGGAAAGGACGTTATCCATGGATATGGTTGTGCTCGCAACTATTTAGTTGTGAGCACAACCATAGGAGAAGCCCATGCCTGCAGTTACTGCCGACACATTGACACTTCCTCGCATCGCATTGTCAGAATCGACTGACGTACCGCGCATTGACCGACCGGTGTTGTCTGTCACGACTGCGCCACAGGGTTTCGAAGGTGAAGGCTTCCCTGTTCGACGCGCATTCGCTGGAATTCCTAAATCCGTGCTCGATCCATTCATCATGATGGATCAAATGGGAGAGGTGAACTATGCCCCCCTTGAACCACGCGGCACGGATTGGCACCCACACCGAGGATTCGAAACCGTCACCTACATCATGGACGGTGCATTCATTCACCAAGATTCACACGGTGGAGGCGGAGTTATCACCGACGGTGACACACAATGGATGACCGCGGGACGAGGAATTCTTCATATCGAAACTCCCCCAGAAAGTCTTGTCATCTCTGGCGGTCTATTCCACGGCTTGCAGTTATGGGTCAATCTTCCCGCTCGCGACAAGATGATTGCTCCCGCATATCAAAATCTTGAAGCACACAACATCACCCTTCTCACCAATCACGATGCGACAGCACTCATTCGCGTGATTGCCGGCGAATTCGATGGGCACACAGGCCCAGGCTCCACCCACACACCCATTGTGATGGCACATGTGACACTCACGCCTGGTACACGCGTCACGCTTCCATGGAATCCTCAATTCAATGCACTCGCATACGGATTGAAAGGTTCGGGAACTGCAGGATCAGATCAGGTTCCATTCCGGATGGGACAAGCAGTTGTGTTTGGCGCAGGCCACACAATGACACTGACGTCATCGTCGACGGAAACTTTCGATGTCATTGTTCTTGGAGGTCAGCCAATTGGTGAACCTGTCGAACAATATGGTCCGTTTGTGATGAACACACGACAAGAACTACAACAAGCATTCGACGATTATCAACGCGGTCGACTCGGAGTGGTCCCCGCCAATGGCATTCAGCCGTTCCGCGGTCGCTAACCAATTAACCGCGACCGGCTAGCTCACCTGTGTGAGCCCGCCGTCCACGACAAACACTTCACCAGTCACGTATTTGTTGCGAACGAGGGCAAGTGTTGCCTCGGCACAATCATCTGGGGTTGCAGACCTCTTGATCGGATTAATTGCCGCGATGCCGGCATGTTGTGATGCCCAATCCTTGGTCCATGGAGTCTCGACCAATCCGGGAGCAACTGCATTGAAGCGCACAGGGCCATGGCTCTTGGCCATCAACCTGGTCATCTGATTGAGAGCTGCTTTTGTCATCGAATACGCAATCGAAGAACCCATAGGGCGAACACCTGCGACCGACGTGATAGTGACAACATGTCCATCCTGTGACTGTCGAAGAAGTGGCATTGCTGCTTTGGTGAGCCACCACGTGCCAAAGATGTTCACTTCGAATGTCTTCATGAAAATCTCGTCAGTCAATGCATCGAGATCGCCATGTGGGACCAAAGTTGTCCACCCGGCGTTATTCACCAACAAGTCGAGTTTTCCGAAACGTGACACAGTCTCGTCGAGAAGTTTCTGACATTGTTCTTTGTCGCTGATGTCTGCTTGCACATACAGAGATTCTCCAGGCAATGCATCTGCAACTTTCTTTCCCGCTTCAATACTGCTTGCAGAATTAACAACAACCTTTGCACCGCCTTCGGACAAACGTTGGGCAATTCGTTCACCAATTCCACTTGATGAACCCGTCACGATGGCGACCATTCCTTCAAACTCAGCCATTACTTTTCCTCCCCGTGTATGTGCCTCATCGTAGAACTCCGATGAATGCACCAACGATGAGAAAGGGTCCAAATGCAATAAAAGTTCTGCGTCCTGCTCGACCCAAAGTGACTAAAACAGTGGCAAAAAGCCCGCCGAGAATGAAAGCCGCGATTAACACAACAAAAACTCGGTCAAATGAAATCCACCCAGCAAACATCGCCAATAACGGTCCGAGTGCCACGTCTCCTCCACCGAGATCACCTCTCGAAACAATCTCGAGAGCCTTGAGCACTACCCACATCACGACGGCTGCACCGAGCATCGCCCACAATTGTTCACCTTGTTCAACAATCGACAGTCCCACTAATGCCAACAACCCCCACGTTGACGCAAACCAAATGATGCGCCCGGGCAGAACATGCGTGTCGACATCTATTAACAACAGACGCAATAACACCTGAGACCACACGCCATAGACCAACACCGATGCATCGGAGTCAAAACGTTGGGTGAACAGACCCCACAACACAGCGCCACATATGGTCCATACCCACGGCGTTAATGTCGCGTCTGCAACGAATGCCTCACCAAAGGTACTACCACTGCGACGCAGATTACGAATATCTCTGCGAGCAAGTCGCCACGCACGCCAACCAAAGAATGCACCAACAAAAACCCACACCACGCTTCGCATGGGTGTTGTCTAACCAGATGTCACCGAAATTACCAAGCACCCCAAGGCCGGGGTACGTATTTATTCCTGAACGAGTTCGATGAGGGTACCGAAACTGCCTTTGGGGTGAATAAAGGCAACAGTTGTTCCACGCGAACCAGGTCGTGGTGCTTTATCGATTGGTGTTGCACCAGCTGCGACCATGGCGGCCAAGGCATCGGCACAGTTGTCGACGCGATAACCAATGTGGTGCAAACCCTCTCCCCGCTTTTCAATCGCCTTCGCTACGGGTGACTCTGGCGTAGTGGGTGTCAACAACTGGATGTAGCTCTCGGCAACTTTAAGCAGTGCCTCTTCGACTCCGTCAGACTCGACTACTTCTCGATGGTCGACAGTTGCACCAAATGCATTCTTGTAATACTCAATTGCAGCTTCGAGATCTCGTACTGCAATTGCAACGTGATCGATTTCGGTGAGAATCATTTCTATGCCTTTCTGAGTGTTTGTTACTTATCGACGGAACCAGTTGACTTTGTCGCCAACTTTTGCGCGCAACTCGGGATCATCGACTCCAAGTCCTTCTTGAGGAGCAAGGCACAACACGCCGAGTTTTCCTTCGTGCATGTTGTTATGCACTTGATACGACGCTTCGCCCACTTGATCAAGAGTGAACACTTGGGACATCACGGGATGAATCATTCCCTTCTGAATAAGACGATTTGCTTCGTAGGACTCTTTGTAGTTCGCAAAGTGTGAACCCACAAGCTTCTTTAGACGCATCCAGAAGTGACGGTTGTCGAATTCCATCATGTAGCCGCTGGTTGCAGCACACGTCACCACGGTGCCACCCTTTTTTACAACGTAAATAGAGGCTGCAAACGTGCTGCGTCCTGGATGTTCAAACACGATGTCGGGATCTTCGCCAACAAGTGCGCGAATGTCCGAACCCAAACGACGCCATTCTTTTTCATCGTGCGAGCCATCTTCTTTGAAGAATTTGTAGTTCGCTTTCTTGCGGTTGATGATGTGTTCACATCCCATCTCTCGCAAGATTGCTTCTTTTTCTTCAGATGACACAACGGCAACGGGAATGCCACCACCATTGAGAACATACTGAACTGCGTATGCACCAATTCCACCCGATGCACCCCAGATCAAGACAACATCGCCTTGCTTCATATTCGCACCGTTTGGCGACACCAACATGCGGTAACTGGTTGAGTTACACAAAGCATTCACTGCGGCTTCTTCCCATGTGAGATGTGCAGGCTTTGGCATCAACTGGTTTGCTTTCACCACTGCAAGATCGGCAAGACCACCGAAGTTTGTCTCGTATCCCCAGATGCGCTGGTTTGAGCCCATCATCGAGTCACTGTGTGATGAAGGGTCTTGGTCGTCGACGTGGTTGCAATGAACGGTGATCTTGTCGCCGGGCTTCCAGTTGCGCACTGCACTACCAACACGAAGTACAACGCCTGAAGCGTCAGAGCCAACAACGTGGTAGTCGAGGTCGTGGCGC
>JBEDHS010000074.1:0-2782 GCA_041173945.1 Actinomycetota bacterium | reverse complement strand
TTGCCCTGTTGCGCTGTTCCACGAGCCGTACTTCGAATTCACAGTGACGTTTGCTCCGGCCAAGTATCCCGACAACAAGACCGCACCTGGATTTGCTGCGACGACTCGAGTAGCTGATTCTTTGATGTCATCAAATGCGTGGCTCAAAATGATGTGCCATCCGAATTGGCTCTTCACAGGACCACTTGGCACGCCGGGTTTTGCATCAACAGCGCCGACCATGAAGTCGCCATCGAATGATTGTTGAAGCTCTCCCAGAGCAGAGCAGTCTTCTTCGCCGTTCTTCAGTGCGCCACCAGATTGATCGGCACCTGGTTCAGTGGAGCGCGCCGCAGCAACGTCTGCGAACTTTTCTCCTGAATTCAATTCCTTCAGAACGTCACGAGCTTCTTCTTCGGTGTCCACCAAGATGTGGCTAAGACACAACACACCAGCCGATGCCGGCATCTTGTCGTACAACTTTTTCAGTTCGCTTGAGGTGGGTGCAGTGATTCTTTCTGCGACACGGTCAGACACATTGAGATTCAGCAACGTAGTTCGCAGCGCCTCTGGATACGAGGCAAAGTTCGGATCGCTGTTGGCTTCGTCTTCAACTGCTTGTCGATCAGCGTCTGTTTCCTCGAGATTGTTTTCGGCAATGAATTGTCGATATGCCTCGTAGCGAATGAGAACTCCGAGTGTGGTGGCTACGTCTTGTTGTCGCAAGATGCCATTTTCCGCTGTGTATTGACCGACGGCTACGAGAGCATCGTTGAGTGCATCGAGATCACTGATTGAGTACGACGCACCGTTAAAGCGGAAGGCTTCATCGGCCGAGGCAATGGGGTTCGCAGAACCGCACGCACTCAATGTGATGCCGGCGACCGCAATAAAGGGGAGAATTCGACGAGAGAAACCAGTTTTTGTCACGTGGAGACCTTAGTCGTCAGCGGGGTCAAATAGCTCTCGCAACAATGTGGTGATTGTCTCCACAGGTTGTGAACCGCGGGGAATCGGCACGGTAAGAACGGCTGCATTCTCTTTGTATGAGGCGTTGGGACTGATGCGGCGAAGCGTCTTTGTTTGACTGGCCTTCAAGGCCAGTGGTGAGATTCGCACCTCTGTGCGTTGAGAGACAATCTCGGTAATCCCCAGTCGGATGCACTCAACGCGCAGCGAAGCCACATCGAGGAGTGCTTGCGCAGGTGTGGGCAGTGGACCGTAACGATCGCGCCATTCGTTGTGGATGTCGGTGACTTCGACGTTCGTGCGCACCTGTGCAAGGCGGCGGTATGCCTCTAAGCGCAAATCTTCGCTGGGCACGTAGTCATCGGGGAGGAAGGCATCAACTGCGATATCAACTTTAATTTCGACTTCTTCGACGGGGCTTTCGCCTTTCATCTCTGCAACTGCTTCTGTGACCAGTTGGCAATACAGGTCGTAACCAACAGCTGCGATATGGCCGCTTTGCGCTTCACCGAGCAAATTTCCTGCTCCTCGAATTTCAAGATCGCGCATCGCGATCTTGAATCCGCTTCCTAATTCGGTGGTTTCACCAATCGTGCGCAGTCGCTCGTATGCATCTTCCGACAACGTTTTGTCTCGCGGGTGGAACAAGTACGCGTATGCGCGCTGACCACTTCGTCCCACTCGACCACGAAGTTGATGAAGTTGTCCGAGCCCCAACAGATCTGCACGTTCAACAACCAAGGTGTTCACCGTCGGCATATCGATGCCGCTTTCAATGATGGTGGTGCACACCAAGACGTCGTAGTTGCCTTCCCAGAAATCCAGGACAACTTGTTCCAAAGTGGACTCGTCCATTTGACCATGGGCGACAGCAATGCGTGCCTCGGGAACCCATTCACGTAATTGTGCGGCACGCTCTTCAATCGATTGAACTCGATTATGGACCCAGAACACTTGTCCTTCACGCAGAAGTTCACGACGGATTGCTTCAATTGCGACTTGTTCACTGTGTTCACCCACGTAGGTCAAGATGGGTTGACGTTCCGCGGGCGGAGTCTGCAGCAACGACAAGTCTCGAATTCCCACCAGGCTCATCTCCAATGTGCGCGGGATTGGCGTCGCCGACATCGATAACACGTCAACATTCGTACGCAATCGTTTCATTGCTTCCTTGTGCTGCACGCCGAATCGCTGTTCCTCATCTACAATCAACAATCCGAGATTCTTGAATTGCACGGATTCTTGAAGAAGTCTGTGCGTTCCGATGACGCAATCAATGTCGCCCGATTTCAATCCGGCGATGACCTTCTTTGCTTCTGATGCACTCAGGAATCGAGATAACACCTCGACCTTGATGGGATATCCAGCGAAACGTTCCGCGAAGGTATTGCCATGTTGAGTGGCGAGCAATGTGGTGGGAACAAGAACGGCAACTTGGAAACCGTCTTGAATTGCTTTGAATGCTGCACGCACAGCAACTTCAGTCTTGCCGAATCCGACATCGCCACACAGCAGGCGATCCATCGGCACTTCGCGTTCCATATCGGCTTTGATGTCCGTGATGGCGGTCAGTTGGTCGGGTGTTTCGACAAAAGGGAATGCCGATTCCATCTCTGACTGCCAGGGAGTGTCGGAGGCAAATGCGTGGCCTTTTGCATTCACTCGACGTTGATACAGCACCACGAGTTCTTGTGCGACTTCGCGCACGGCGGAGCGAACACGAGATTTCGCTCTCGCAAAGTCTGACCCTCCCATGCGATGCAAGGTGGGTGCTTCGCCACCGACATATTGACGAATGACACCAATTTGTTCGGTGGGCACATACAACTTGTCG
>JBEDHS010000073.1:0-26097 GCA_041173945.1 Actinomycetota bacterium | reverse complement strand
CGTGATGAGTGGTCTGGTGATGAGCGCAGATCTTTTCACCATGTTCTTGTTTTGGGAATTAACCTCGGTTTTTTCATTCCTATTAATTGGTCTGAAATCTGAAACCGCGGACGCACGTATTTCTGCCCTGCGTGCGTTGCTAGTGACTGGGGCAGGCGGACTGGCATTGCTGTCTGGGGTGGTTCTGCTCCAAGTTGCTGTCGGAACAACATCGTTTCGTGAATTAGCTGAACGTGCGCCAACAGGCACCGTGGTCACGGTTGCTGCAGTACTTGCTCTCATTGGAGCGTTCACAAAATCTGCACAGTTTCCATTTCATTTCTGGCTTCCAGGCGCAATGGCAGCGCCCACCCCAGTGAGTGCGTATCTGCATTCGGCCACCATGGTCAAAGCCGGCATTGTTCTCATGGCTCGCATGTCGCCAATTTTTGGAAATCTTGACGTGTGGCGATGGATGGTTGTGTTGGCTGGCGGCACCACGATGATTATCGGTGGCGTTCGGGCGATGCGGTCCTATGACGCAAAGTTGTTATTGGCTCATAGCACTGTTTCTCAACTCGGATTTCTTGGCGTGTTAGCAGGCATTGGAATTCCGGGTGCGACGTATGCAGCAGTGGTGCACCTGGCTGCACATGCAGTGTTCAAAGCGGCACTGTTTTTGTCTGTCGGTGTTGTTGATCATTCGGTGGGTTCTCGAGACATCCGCACGCTGAATGCAGTTGGTCGACAGATGCCATTTGTTGCGGCGATGGCCACATTGTCTGCGGTGTCGATGGCTGGAATCATTCCCATGTTTGGATTCGCCACCAAAGAAAAAGCACTTGCGGTGTTGTTGAAAGCCGATGATTCGGTGGGCGCAGTAGGAACCGTCGCACTTGTCCTTGTTGTGGTGGGTGCGGTGTTATCCACGGCATATAGCACGCGCCTCATTCGTGGAGTCTTTGGAACAAAACCAGATGCGCCTGAGACTGTGGTGCATCATGCACCCGGGTTTTTACTGGTAGCACCAGTTGCTGTCTTGTCGTTGGCGTCTTTGTTTGCCGGATTGTTTGCCGCCGACACGGGGCATTTGTTCGATGCGGTAGCTGCGACTGTGAACCCAGCGGCATCGGGAAAGTTGGCGTTATGGCCTGGCATTAACACTGCATTCATTGTTTCTGTTGTTGTCGTGGTTGTGGGTGTGGCAATCGGGATGAGAGTTCGGTTGGCGCCGTCCAACTATGTCTTTCCAATGTCGGGCGAAAAGGTGTATCAGTGGTGCATCGAGGCAATCTTGGTGGGTTCAAAAAAAATCACCAAGTACAGCCAGACGGGTTCATTACAGACCTACATCGTGGTCACCATGTCGATCTTTGGTGGAGTGCTGCTCATCACCATGGCCACGTTTGATCTACCTGCCGTAACAGACATGGTTCTTGCCGACTCGTGGTGGGAACTTGGGGTTGTCGTTGTGGCGATCGCTTTTTCATTGGTGGTCACTTTTGTACAACAACGATTCGTTGCGGCGTTGGTGCTCGGTGGCGTGGGTTATGCACTTGCCGTCTTGTTCGTTCTCTACGGTTCGCCAGATCTTGCACTCACGCAGATTCTGGTAGAGACCATCATCTTGGTCGTTTTTTTATTGGTGCTTCGCCAGTTGCCCAAAGTATTCGATCAAACAATGAAGACATCACGGTCAACAATGAACGCTGTTGTTGCTCTTGTTGTTGGAATCTCAGTGTCGGTGTTCGCAGTATTTGTGACGTCGGCACGTACGGCACCGTCCGTGGGCGATCAATACATTGAAAAATCTCTTCCCGGTGGCGGAGGGAAAAATGTCGTCAACGTCATCCTTGTTGACTTCCGAGGAGCCGACACGCTGGGCGAGATCACCGTTCTTGGCGTTGCTGCACTTGGCGTTGCGAATCTTGTTCTGATGGCGCGTCGTCGCGGCAGAAACCTTTCAATGGAGCGTGCACAATGATTGGCCGTCGCTCTCTCATTCTGACCGAGTCAGATCGCTGGTTATTTCCGGCGGTGATGTTGGTGTCTGTATATGTCACATTCCGTGGGCACAATGCACCTGGAGGCGGATTTATTGGTGGGCTGATTGCTGGTTCGGCTTTTATCATCCGATATCTCGCAGGTCTTCGTCTCACTATTGGCAGAAAACGTCAGATCAATCCCGCCAGTGTCATAGGGCTTGGACTCTTCATTTCTGGTGTCACGGCGATCATCCCTTTGTTTTTTGGTGATGCGCTTCTTGAATCGGCGATTTGGAAATGGACATGGCCCGTCTTTGGTGAGATCAAGATCGTTTCATCAGCATTTTTTGATTTGGGTGTCTATGTGTTGGTTGTCGGTGTTGTGTTATTGGTTCTGGTGTCGTTGGCAGCAGACCCTATGAGGACGAAAGCACCCGAGGACACACAATGAGTATCGCCATCGTTGTTCTCATCGCCGTCTTGTTCACCTCGGGCACGTATCTTGTGTTGCAAGGTTCGCTCACGCGCATCATTTTGGGAGTGGGCATGCTGGCAAATGGTGTCAACGTGCTCATTCTTGGGGTTAGTAGCCGTCCGGGTGATGCACCGATAATTGGTCGTGACGGCGAGTTCTCCGACCCTGTTCCACAAGCGCTTGTCTTGACGGCCATTGTCATTGGTTTTGGCGTGGTTGCGTTTTTATTGGCATTGGCATGGCGCGGGTGGACAATTGATGGCAACGATCTCGTGGAAGCAGACGATGAAGACCGTCGCGTGACAGCAGAAAAAATTGATCGCGATGATGCAGTGTTCAAGGGAGATTGGTTATGAATCTCGCTCTTGCGTTGCCAATCGTCGCACCACTTGTTGGCGCCGCTATCTCAATGATGATTCGACACTTGATGATTCAGCGAATTATCAGTTTTATTGCTCTCACCATCTCGTTTGTATCAAGCCTTGTCATCATCTCGACAGTGGTCGCTGACGACGACATCGTGGTGTCGCGTTTGGGTGGATGGCCGTCACAAATCGCCATCACTTTGGTCGCCGATCGCCTCGCGGCTGTCATGTTATTGATAGCAATCTCTGTTGTCGGTGTGGTGTTGGTGTATTCGATTGGTCAACAAGCAACTGATGAACATTCACCCGCGTATCACCCCGTGTATCTGGTCTTGGCCGCAGGGCTTGCACAAGCATTTCTGGCCGGCGACTTGTTCAACCTTTTTGTTGCGTTCGAGCTCTTGCTGGTGTCTAGCTATGTGCTGTTGACCTTGGAAGGAACGGACAAACAGATACGTTCAGGTGTTACTTATGTTGTGCTCAATGTTTTAGAGTCCACCATTTTGTTATTGGGAATTGGCTTGGTGTTCGCGGCAACAGGCACCATCAACATGGCAGAGTTACCCGAACGCCTAGCAGCACTTCCAGACGGCGTGCAGATGGGTCTGAATATGTTGTTGCTGGTGGCCTTCGGAATTAAGTCGGCCGTCTTCCCGCTGTATTTCTGGTTGCCCGACTCGTATCCAACAGCACCATCGTCCATGACAGCTGTGTTTGCTGGACTGCTCACAAAAGTGGGCGTTTACTCCATTATCCGCACCGAAACTCTTCTGATTCCTGGTGGGCAGTCGACTTTGTTGTTGGTCGTTGCGGGCTTCACCATGATTATTGGTGTGTTGGGAGCTATTTCGCACTACAACATGAAACGTATTCTCAGTTTTCATACCGTCAGCCAGATTGGTTACATCATCTTGGGTGTCGGTATCGGAACACAATTGGGTTTTACGGCCACCATCTTTTATCTGATGTTGTATATCCCTGTGAAAACCGCTCTGTTCTTGATTGAAGGAATTATCGAACGCGAAACAGGATCAAGTGCGTTTGACGAAATTGACGGGTTAGCAAAAAGGTCCGGCTTTCTTGCGCTCTTGTTTTTAATTCCCGCATTAAGCCTTGCTGGGCTGCCACCGTTTTCTGGGTTCTTAGCGAAACTAGCTGTCATACAAGCAGGGTTTGAACAAGGTCAGTACGTCATCATCACCGTTGCGATTATCGGAAGTTTCTTAACTCTTGTGTCAATGACCAAGATTTGGATTGGATTGTTCTGGGGCGAGGTTCGTCCTGTCCCGCCAGATGACCGAATTGGCATCATGCGACATCACAAAGTGATGTCGGCGGCAAGTATTGGTTTGGTCGCAGCCACACTGGTGCTCGCCGCATGCGCGGGACCGTTGTACGACTTTTCTTCCGACGCGGCCCGACAGCTGCTTGATTCATCTCTGTACATCAACGCGGTTCGGGGGTCGTGATGGAGCGGTTTATCGCACTTGTCATCACATGGGTTGCGTTGTGGGGAGAAATAAACGGCGCCAACATCATCACTGGCTTAATCGTTGCTGTGGTCATCATGTCTGTGTTTCCCTCACAAAATCCAGTGAATCATCACCTTCGGTTTGTTGGCACATGTAAATTTCTTGGAAAATTTCTGGTCGATCTTGTGGTGTCCTCTCTTGACGTTGCGCGCACTGTGTTGTTTCCCACCCCCAAGCGACTAGAAGTAAAAGTGGTGTCCGTGCAACTGCACACCAACGATCCCTTGATTACCACCATTGTGTGCAACGCCATGACTTTGACGCCCGGCACAATGACAGTGGCCATTCACGAGCCATCTCGCACAATGAAGTTGCACGTGTTGGGTCATGCAGATGCAGACACGGTTCAACGCCATGTCTATGAACTTGAACAACGAGTGATGAATGCACTGTCGTGTGAACCACGAGATCGGAAATCATCATGAACAATGTGTTGATTGTTTTTCTTGCAGTATTGGTTATGAGTGCTGTTGTGACGACCGCACGAATTGTGTGGTCTCGAACGCTTGCGACCCGTGCAGTATCTTTCGATGTCTTGACGTCCATCATGATTTGTGGATTCTTGGTTAGCGCTGCGATTACCGGCGATGGTCTGTATCTCGATCTCGCGGTGGTGTTGGGTCTGCTCGGATTTTTAACGGCGGTGACTGTGTCACGATTTATTGAAAGAACAGGCAAATGAGCGCAATCATTGATGTCGTCTCCATTGTGCTTGTTGCACTCGGAGTCTCGATGGCCGTTGTTGCAGCTGTCGGACTTGTTCGATTGCCCGGCACCACTACGCGGATGCATGCGGCAACAAAACCAGCGACCTTGGGAGTGTTGTCATGTGCAATCGCTGCTGCGCTGCAGATGGATGACATCAGTTCGGTAACAAAAATTGCCGTCATCGTTGCGTTTCAATTCATCACCATTCCTATTGGTGCGCATATGTTGGCGCGAGCAATTACTCACAGCGGTACCACTGAAGGCAACGAGTAGCCTTACCCCATGTTTCTTGGTGAAAACCTAATTGTGTACTTGGTGTTGGCCCTTGGTGGGGCATTGGCTTTCGGAAACTTTTTTGCGATTGTGAAACCCCCGCAAAACACCCGTGACGAAGGTGACTTGGAAAAGGCTCCTGTGGTGCGCAGTGTGGTGATGGGGCTGGTGGGTCTTGTTGCCGCGGTGTGGGCAATTGCCAGCTTGATCTCGGGATGACCGACCCGATCACTACGGTGGTCGGTATGGCATTTGGACAACCCTCGGGTCCGCCGGCATCGGCGAAACAATTGCAAGAACTTCTTGCCTTATTACATGCAGCAGGGCACTCAGATTTTCGCGATGCCAGAGGGCCTATGGGTTTTACCCAACGTCAGGCCGGGGGAAAATTCACTCGCGATGAAGCCGACGCCTTTATTGCTCAGCTCCACGAGTGGGCAGAGATTGCAGAAAATGCCGATGCGCTTCCCACGCCTGCCTCTCCTTCGGTCCGATCCGTGTCGCCAAAAAAGACTGCGGCGGAACGTTCCTTGAAATCGGTTCCGAGTGAGGTACTGGCGGCCGAATTGCAGAATCGGGGATGGGTCGTTCTCGAACCATAGCATTCTTGTGAATTTGTGAAGACTGAAAAATGACTTCTACTCCTGGGTAAGGAACGACCCTTGTAGACAGCAACAAAATCCCTGCAAATTCCTTATTTCACAAGCGAAAACTTCTGCGGTTTACCTTTGCTTCACATATTCACCTGTGACATACTGCACAGATGACCAAGGGGGAGGACATGGGTCGTGAATACATCTGTGCCTGAAGCACCATTGCTAGAAGTTGAAAATCTCAGCACCACGTTCATGACCCCACGCGGGCCATTGACTGCTGTTGATGGTGTCAGTTTGTCACTGAACAAAGGACAAACATACGGGCTCGTAGGAGAGAGCGGATCAGGAAAAACCGTCTTTTCTCGTTCGATGTTGCAACTCAATGTGTCAGCGTCTGTGCAAACAACGGGCAGTGTCAAATTCATGGGCGAGGAATTGCTCACCAAAACGCGCAAAGAAATGCAGCAAATTTGGGGCAAAGAAATTTCGATGGTCTTTCAAGATCCGATGACATCGTTGAACCCGGTGATGAAAGTGGGAACACAAGTCACCGAACACATTCGTCATCACCTTGGTCTCAACAAAAAAGAAGCACGTGAATTAGGTGTGGAGCTTTTGCGCAGCGTTCAGATTCCTGAGCCAGAAGCACGCATGAATGCATACCCACACGAATGCTCCGGTGGTATGCGTCAGCGCATCTCGATTGCGATCGCGTTGGCATGTGGTTCAAAGTTGCTCATCGCAGACGAACCCACCACCGCTTTGGACGTGACGGTGCAACATCAAATCTTGAATCTTCTCGACTTCCAGCGTCGCGATCGCGACATGGCCATGGTGTTGGTCACACATGACTTGGGTGTTATCGCTGGTCGTGCAGACAATGTGGCCGTGATGTACGCAGGGCGCATTGTCGAGCTTGCAGACACCAAGACATTGTTCGCTGCTCCGAAGATGCCATATACAGAAGCACTCTTGCAGTCGATTCCTCGAATGGATCAACCTGCGCACTCACGCCTTGCTTCTATTCCTGGCCGACCACCAGATTTGGTGAATCCACCCAAGGGTTGTGCTTTCGCGCCCCGTTGTGCATACGCACAAGAACAGTGTGAGAACGAGCGTCCGCCAATTACCACCCATGCAGATGGCACCAAGTCCGCATGTTGGATTCCGCTCGGCACACCAGCATCGCGCGAGGCTTTGGAGAAGAATTTGTCGGCGGGTCGTCCTCAAGCTCTTGCACTCAAGGGCATTGCATCAGTTTCAAGTGAGGTGAAGTAAAAATGGCCGGCACAGGAAAAGCACACTTGCGCGGTGAGGGCGCAGTTTTGTCGGTGGAAGATCTCACGGTTGAGTTTCCCGTCGGTGGCGGAAAGAAAGTTCATGCCGTCAGTGGAATCAGTATCGATTTGATGCCCGGCGAGACATTGGGAATCGTGGGCGAGTCTGGTTGTGGTAAGTCCACGACGGGTCGCGCCATTTTGCAACTTCCTCGTCCCACGAAGGGTTCGGTTGTTCTTGGCGGAGTTGATCTCACCAAGTTGTCCGATGCCGACATGCGTGAGAAGCGAACCGACATTCAAATGATCTTTCAGGATCCGATTTCATCGTTGAATCCTCGCCGCCGCATCAAAGATGTTGTGGCCGAACCACTTCGTGTGTGGGGACCAAAAGATAAAGAAGAGCAATACAAGATTGTTCGCGAAACCTTGGAAGCTGTTGGCCTCGATGCCGATCTTGTCGGCGAGCGTCGCCCTCACGAATTCTCTGGTGGTCAGTGTCAGCGCATCTCCATTGCCCGCGCGTTGGTCTTGAATCCGAAAGTCATTATTTGTGACGAGCCGGTGTCTGCTCTCGACGTGTCAGTGCAAGCTCAAATCTTGAACTTGCTGGAAGATCTCAAAGCCAAGTTTGGCATCACGTTGATCTTCATCGCCCACGACTTGGCAGTGGTGAAGAACGTCAGCGATCGCGTCGCGGTGATGTATCTCGGCAAGATGTGTGAAGTGGCAACGAGCGAGGCTTTGTATGCAAAGCCTGCTCACCCCTACACAAAGTTGTTGCTTGGTTCGGTACCAGTTGCCGATCCCACCCAAGCACCAAATACGGGAACGGAATTGTCTGGCGATTTGCCATCGCCCACGGCGCCACCAAGTGGATGCCGATTCCGTACTCGCTGTCCCATCGCAACAGAACGTTGCGCTCAAGAAGAACCAGAACTGCGCGAAGTTGCAGTCGGTCATTACGTCGCGTGCCACCATGCATAATCGTGAAGTGGCACACCAAGGTCGGGAAATACCCGAAAACACAACCCAGGAGGGGGATCAAATGAGAAAGCGAACTAAAAAACAGTTCGTTGCTGCTCTCATCGGTTCCGCAGCGTTGCTTTTGGCAGCATGCGGCGGCGGTGAAAGCGGATCAAGTGGTGGTGAGGGAGATGAAGGAAAGCCTGTCATGGGCGGAGAAATCAGTGTCGGTTTGGAAGCCGAAGCCAATGGTCTCCGTCCGTGGGAAGACTCATGTTCATCGAACTGCTACACAATTCTGCCGACTATCTACGACAAGTTGATGGAAGACACAGTCGACGGTATCTACGAGCCATACTTGGCTGAGTCACTTGAGCCCAACGAGACACTCGACGAGTGGACAATGAAACTCCGTGAAGGCGTGACTTTCCATAACGGAGAAGCACTCACCTCACAGACAATTGTTGACATGTTCGAAATCCAGAAAACCGGACAGGTTTCTTCGAGCACAATCACCAACAATGGTTTGACGGCAGTCGAAGTTGTCGATGATTTGACCGTTGTGTACAAATTGTCGAAGGCATACGCATCGTTCCCACAGGATCTCTCGCGTGCTGGAATTGGAATGGTGTTTGAACCAAAAGCTGCAGCAGCAGACATTGATGCTTTCAACCGCAAGCCAATTGGTACCGGTCCATTCACCTTGGAAATTCGTGACCCTGACAACCAGACCGTTGTGGTGAAGAACCCCAACTACTGGCGTGAAGATGCAGATGGCAACAAGTTGCCATACCTGGACAAGATCACCTTCCGTCCAATTCCTGACGAAGGAACACGTTTGGACTCTGTTGCATCGGGAACAGTGAACACCGCACTCACATTGCGCCAAGCCACGATTCGTGATGCTCGCGCGACTGCAGGTGTTGTGACCACTGAATACCAGGGCAATAACACTGGTGGTGGATTCTTCAACACTGCAATTCCGCCATACGACGACGTGCGTGTTCGCTTGGGTCTCAACATGGCCAACAACCAGCCTGCAGTTATTACTGCATTGGGTGGCGAAGGCATTAGCGAAGCTGCGACACAGTGGTTCAGCCCAGACAGCCCGTGGTATTCCGAGAAGGCCCGCGATGCCTATCCGAAGTACGACATTGCTGCTGCAACTGCGAAGTTGAAGGAATACATTGACGATCCGGCACGTAGTGACGGAAAGGCACCTGGCTCGAACATCTCGGTTGTTCTCTCTTGCCCACCAGACCCCACATTGATTGCAGCAATGCAAGTGGTGTCCGAAGGTTGGAAGGCAACCGGATTGGTTGATGTTGAATTGACACAATTCGACCAGGCAACACACATCCAGAACGCACTTGGCGATAAGCATGAAGCTCATTGCTGGCGTTGGGGTGGTGAAGGTGATCCACAAGCTGGCTTGACAACAATGTTTGCAGAGCCTTCAGTGACTCAGAACCTGAGCAACTTCGTGTCTGACATTCAGCAAGAAGTCAAAGCTGCTCTCGAGGAATCTGGAGCAACCTTGGACATTGCAGTCCGCAAAGCTGCTTTCGAGAAGGCAAACATTGTGATGAACGAGCAAGCTCTGACCTGGTACTCAGGCCACACAGCAAACGCGTTCATCAGTCAGCCAACCATCAAGGGAATTGCATCTTGGACGGTGCCAAGTGGCACTAAGGGTGTAGGCCTCGCTGGTGGTGAAGGCCGTATGTGGAACGTGTGGATTGCTGCTGAATAAGCAGTAGTTCTGCAATATCCCACTTACCTGGTGGTTTGTGGGTCGCACCTTCGGGTGCGACCCACAACACCCACCTTTTATTCATTCGTTTACTAATTACAGAAGAACTTCTCTCAGGGGGGCAGCCGTATGGCCAAGACACTTGGATTGCGACTTATTCGCTTACTGGCAACGGTGTTTGCCGTGTCCTTCTTAACTTTTTTGTTGACGTCTCTTTTGCCAGGTGACCCGATCAACTCGATCATCTCGCCTGATGCCATTCGCGACGAAGCAGTAGTGCAGCAAATTCGCGATGAACTCGGACTTGATGACCCATTTCTTGTTCGCTATGGCAACTGGGTCGCAGATGTGGCCCGTGGTGACTTCGGCGTTTCATATCTCACTGACCAGCCCGTGATTGACGAAATCACCTCGCGTCTGCCTGTCACTGCCGAACTAGCCATCGTGGCAGTGTTCATGTCGGTCTTTTTGGCAATTCCACTCGGTATTGCGAGTGCCTATAAACAAGGCAAAGCAGTCGATAATGCGATTTCTGGCTTTGTGCAATTTTTGTTGTCAATCCCGCCCTTTGTTGTGGGAATTTTCTTGATCTGGGGTCTCGCACTTAAAGCAGGTGTGCTACCCGCCACTGGATGGACTCGATTAACTCAAAGTGTCTCAGGCAACATTGAATCCGTCATTCTTCCCGCATCCGCTCTCGCATTGTCGCAGCTTGCGGTGTTCACCCGCCTGGTGCGCGCCGACATGATTACTACCTTGCAAGAAAACTATGTGTTGTCTGCTCGTGCGAAAGGTTTGTCGGATGGTTATGTGCTTTTCCGACACGCTTTTAGACCAAGTTCACTCAGCTTGATCACCGTCGTCGGTTTGAACATCGGTGCACTATTGGGTGGCACCGTTGTTATCGAGCAACTGTTCGCTGTTCCCGGCCTTGGTCGCAAACTCCTTGAGGCAATTAACAACCGCGACATCATGGTGGTCCAAGGTGTCGTGCTGTTTATTTCCGCCGTTTACGTCATCATTAACACTGCGGTCGATCTTATCTACATGGTTGTCGACCCCCGAATCAGGATTAAGTCAGCATGAAAAAAGTTAAGAATTTTTTCCGTTCATTCGGACGCCTTTTCAACTCAATGCCGATTACGGTCAAGTTGGGAACAATCTGGATTATCGCCATTGTGTTGGCGGCAATCTTCGCCGACCTTTTGCCTCTGAAGGACCCCAACTATCAGGGCTTCGTGATGGGAGAGTCGAAGGTCAACGAGGGGCCATCATTGAAGCATCTCTTTGGCACCGACGACTTAAGTCGTGACATCTTTGCGCGCATCATCTACGGCGCACGGGTGTCACTGACGGTGTCATTTGTTGCTGTTGCTGCGGGCACTGCAATTGGCGGTTTCTTGGGGTCGCTTGTGGGCTACACCCGAGGCAAGATTGAAGCGGTCATCATGTCTTTGGTCGACGTCATCTTGGCCTTCCCTGGTCTGGTGTTGTTGCTGGCACTTGTCACCTTCATGCAAACACGTAGTTTGTTCGTCATCTCGGTCATCGTTGGCTTCTTGTCGATTCCGCCATACACCCGAGTTGCGCGTGCGAACAGTTTGTCTATTTCGCGTCGCGAGTTTGTGTTGGCGGCACGAGCAATCGGTACGCCGCGGCGCACTGTGTTGTTCCGCGAGGTGATCCCCAATGTGTTGCCCAGTATTTTGGCGTACGCATTGGTGGCGGCTGCAGGTGTCATTGTGCTGGAAGGATCGCTTGCCTTCTTGGGATTGAGCGTTCAGCCACCCACTCCCACATGGGGTGGAATGATCAACCAGGCACGTAAAGATATTAAGTTGACTTTTATGCCTGTATTGATTCCATCGGCTGCGATGGTGTTCACCGTGTTGGCTCTTAACACTGTGGGCGACTGGTTGCGCAAGCGCGGCCAGGTTCGCGGCGCAGCACTGTAAGTAACTTGCACGATGTCGCTAGGTGCGACATTGTGTGTCTATGGCACGACTACACGTCGAGGGTGAAAATCTTGTTGTAAAGCTTGGCATCGTCGACACGATGTTGAGCGTCAGATCAACAATGCGATTCCCGTTAACGTCGGTTGAACGGGTCTATTTCGACCCATATGTTGGCGATGAACCGCGTGGAATTAAAGCGCCGGGCACACACCTGCCTGGTGTGGTCACGAAGGGAACGTTTCATTCCCAAGGCGTGAAGACTTTTTGGAATGTATGGCGTGGGACAAGTGCTGTCGTAGTGGAACTGAGTGGGCAGAAGTTTGATCGACTCGTTATTGACCACAATGAACCCGAAGCGGTAGTGCAACAGATCGAAGCCGCGAAGGACTCGTTGCGGTAACTACGCCTCAGTCATTTGCTTGGCGTTGCCATTCGACAGGCTTCATCACATCGAATTGGTCGACCCACAAGTGGATTCAGTGGGCAAATTCCAAAGATTCCAGTAATCGGTGGCAAGAAACCAAAGATGGTCAATGCCAACCCAAAGCCACCGTCGATGTTGAGACCAATTGCGATGATGACCGCACCCATCAGAATGCGAATGACGCGACCAACCGGTGTCGACATGAATGAGAGAAACTTCACTGCAGCACCGGCGCTTTTTCATCGGATTCTTCAGAGTCGTCTGCGCAGTGACAGATTTGATCGTCCGAATATCCAGCCAGTGCTTGTTCGATGTGCATTCCACATCCTGCCCAGGTGACTTTCTGACACTCTGGGCACCTTACTGTTGAGCACATGATGTCTCTCCTTGTGTGTTGTCTGTTGTTGTAGGAACCGTGGGCTGCACAGCACAGAGCGCTGAATTTTTCAACCGCCGTACTACTGCCCATGCCAAGAGAACTAGTCCAGCAACGGCCAGATAGGGCTGCAGTGGACCAAAGAAGTTGATGGCACCCGTGGTACCCAGTGCAATCAGGACCAGCTTGTTACACACGGGGCAACCAATTGCAAAAAATGACAACGCACCGCCAACTGTTCCAAGCTGTGCAGTGGAGTCGTACACAGTTCCATTCACATATGTTGCAGCAAGCAGGCCAGACAAAACTGCTGTCGCAATCAGAACGGGCATCGACCACGGAGTCGGCTCTATGGATCGACCAAAAACGCGATTATCAACCACGTCCGTTGGAATGCCCAGCAAGAAATATGTGGCAAATCCAGCGACGACCGCAACCGTTACGTGCCATGTTGTCCACTGGCGCAATGTCGTGATCGATTGAGATAAGGCTCGAGCCATGGAAGTAGTATATACCCCATGGGGTATTAGGGACAAGCAAGAGTGAAAGTTGCGTATACCCCTAGGGGTATGTTACATTAGTCGACTTATGACTACACCTAAACCTTCCGGACCGCTCGCGAGCATTGCGAAATTCTCGGTCGCCAAGAAAAAAACTGTGATGTTGCTCTGGTTGATTTTGGTCATCGCGGCAGCACCACTTGCCATCAGTCTGACCAGCGCACTGTCCGGTGCGGGCTGGGATGCTCAAGGCTCAGAAGCACAATTGGTTCGTAACGAACTGCGTAACGAGTTCCCTGAAGTTGGTGCTGAAGCAGCGATGATTGTGGTTCAACAGCCCACGTCGGTAATGGACGATCCAGCCACCGTGGCACAACTTGCCGGCGGTGCCGCCACAGCACCAGGAAGTGCTGGCGCGATGAATCCGTTAGAGCTTCCCATGGAGTCTGGTCTGATTGCCCCCGATGGCAAGACGGTCATTATCCCTGTGATGTTGGAGGCTAAGCAAGATGCCGACCTTCCCATCTCGGCTGGACATCTCATGGAGTGGCTCGATGAACAAGAACTCCCCGACGGTGTAGTCGCCAATGCCACGGGCGAATGGGCAATGTGGGAGGACTTCAACCTTGAGAACGAAAAGGCCCTTCACAAGGCAGAGTTGTTGTCGGGTCTTCCCACACTGATCTTGTTGTTCATCGCGTTCGGTTCTGCAATTGCAGCCGGCGTTCCTCTTATTTTGGCCATCGCTGGCATTGCCGTTGGCTTTGCGGTCATCAACCTCGCGACTGCTCTTACACCTTTGTCGGTGTGGTCGATGAACTTTTCGATGATGATTGGTCTTGCTGTCGGAATTGACTACAGCTTGTTCATCGTGTCGCGATATCGCGAGGAACGTGAAGAAGGAAAATCATTGTCAGACGCAATGGCGGGCGCACTAGAGACGTCAGGCAAAGCTGTGTTTCTCTCTGCGCTCACCGTGGTGTTGTCATTGGCCGCCTTGTTCTTCGTGCCGATTATGGTTTTCCGCTCCATGGCTTTTGGCATGATTGCTTCTGTTGTCGCGGTTGCGGCTGCATCACTCACACTTCTTCCCGCAGTTCTCGCCGCTCTTGGCGACAAGGTGCTGGTGCATAAAGCAAAAGAAGACCCCGACAAAAAAGCCGAAGGCCGATGGGCGCGTTGGACATCACGCGCACTGTGGATGCCACGGCGTACTTTGGCAGTGGGTCTGGCCTTGATGATCGGGCTTGCTGCACCTGCTGTCAGCATGCGTTTGGGCATGCCAGATGCGACCGTGGTGGACAAAGGCGCTCAAAGCCGTGATGGCAATGATGCTGTGGTCGCAGCGTTCGGACCTGGAGCAGTTGCGCCGTTTTACATCACAGCACCTGCAACAGATGTTGACGCGATTGCTGCAGTTGTTTTGGCAGATGAAAATGTCAATGAAATGGCGGGTGTTGCGCCAGTAAGTGAACCCAACAGTGAAGGCAGACTCGTGATGCGCGCGTTTGCCAAAACGGGCGGCAGTTCAGTTGAAACACAAGACATGACAGGTCGTTTACGCGACGCAATCTCCGACGTTTCTCCCACTGCTCTCGTGGGTGGTCCAGGAACACAGAACCACGACCTCACCGACGCACTCATCTCGAGTGCACCAATGGCGATCGCGCTCATCATGTTGGTGGCGTTCGTGCTGCTCTTGGTGGTGTTCCGCAGTCTCACAATTGCGCTCATCTCAATTGTGCTCAACCTCATCAGCGTTGCCGCCAGTTTTGGTTTTGCAACCATCGTGTTCCAACACGGAATCGGTGCAAACCTGATTGGCATTGAACATCAAGGGTTCATTAACGCTTGGGCGCCTCTGTTTTTCTTTGCGCTTTTGTTTGGTTTGTCGATGGACTATCAGTTGTTCTTGTTGGCAGCCATCAAGGAAATGTTTGAAAAGACCGGCGATACTCAAGTTGCGCTCCGTGAAGGAATTGCCCGCACGGGTCGACCCATCACCAATGCGGCGTTGATCATGATCGTGGTGTTCATTGCATTTGGTGTCACCGGACCGATTCCGCCAACCGAGTTAGGTATCACGCTCGCGGTCGCGGTGCTGTTGGACGCCACCGTCATCCGAATGATGCTGGTGCCAGCGATGTTGGGCCTGTTGGATAACAAGTCCTGGTACATCCCGAAGTGGATGGCCAAGTACCTCCCCGAGATTGCCTTCAGCCACTAAAACGACTCCCTTTTGGTCATATTTACCCAGAAAACGCAAATGGCCCCTGCTTCGGCGGGGGCCATTTGACTAGGGTTTGCTCCGTGATTCTTTCTGACAAAGACCTTCGTGCCGAACTCAATGCTGGCCGCATCATTATCGAGCCCTATGACGATACTTGTGTTCAGCCGAGCAGTATCGATGTCAAGATCGCACCATATTTCAGGGTCTTCCGGAATCACACCGCGGCAGTGCTGGATGTGAAGCAAGATCTCACCGATCTCACTGAATTAGTGGAAGTGCCGATGGACGGTGTGTTCATGTTGCATCCCGGTGAATTTGTTCTGGGTTCGACACTTGAACGCGTTGGCGTCCCGAATGATTTGGTGGCTCGCGTGGAAGGAAAAAGTTCGCTCGGTCGTTTGGGGCTGTTGATTCACTCCACCGCAGGTTTCATTGACGCAGGTTTTGATGGTCACATCACCTTGGAGTTGGCAAACGTCGCAAATCTTCCCATCACTTTGTATCCCGGAATGAAAATTGGCCAAGTCAGCTTCATGAAGATGACATCTCCGGCTGAAAAACCGTATGGTTCTGGTGCACAGGGCTCAAAGTATCAAGGTCAACGAGGACCAACACCGAGTCGTTATTTCGAGAACTTCCGTTGACCATGGATGGCGAGATTCATCAATCCAAAAAGCTCAACGACGTTCTCTACGACATTCGTGGGCCAGTTCTTGTAGAAGCGAAACGCCTTGAAGAACAAGGCCATCGCATCATGAAGTTGAACATCGGTAATCCGTATCCGTTCGGATTTGAGGCGCCACCAGAAATCTTGGTTGATGTCACTCGACACCTGCAAGAGTCGCAAGGATATTCAGACTCCCAAGGAATTCGTTCCGCGCGCACCGCAGTAGTTCAGCATTATCAGGATCGCGGCATTGATATCACCGATCCCGATGACGTGTGGCTGGGAAATGGTGTCAGCGAATTAATCCAGTTGGCATTGAACGCACTGTTAGATGAAGGCGATGAGGTACTAATCCCGGCTCCTGATTATCCATTGTGGACCGCATCGACAAGTCTGGCTGGCGGAACACCGGTGCATTATCTGTGCAGTGAAGCCGATGATTGGAATCCCGATCTCGATGACATTCGTTCAAAGATCACGTCGCGTACGCGAGCCATTGTTGTAATCAACCCGAATAATCCCACAGGTGCCGTGTACAGCAAGAAAGCCCTTCGTGACATTGCTGATCTGGCAGTCGAGCGAAACTTGATCGTTTTCGCCGACGAGATCTACGACAAGATTTTGTACGACGAGGCTGTTCATCACACGTTTGCCGCCATCGCACCGGACGTTTTGACATTCACATTCAACGGTTTATCGAAGGCGTATCGTTTGGCGGGATTTCGCTCTGGCTGGATGGTGGTGACAGGACCACGAAAGCACGCCGAGAGCTACATCGAAGGCATCAACATGTTGACCAACATGCGGTTGTGTGCCAACGTTCCTGCCCAACACGCCATTCAGACCGCACTTGGAGGCCGACAAAGCATCAAGGATCTCATTTTGCCTGGTGGTCGTTTATTGGCGCAGCGCGATGCAGCAATCGAAGCACTCGAGAAGATCCCTGGAGTCACATGCGTGAAACCCAAAGGTGCTTTGTATGTATTTCCCCGTCTCGACCCCGAGATGTATCCGATTGTTGACGACCGACGTTTTGTGCTCGATTTTTTACGAGCAGAAAAGGTCTTAGTTGTCCAAGGAACCGGCTTTAATTGGCCGCATCCAGATCATCTACGCATCGTCACCCTTCCATGGGCAAAGGATTTAACCGAAGCAATTGGCCGATTAGGGAACTTCTTGTCCACGTGGACCCCGCCTAAGGATTAAACACTTCCTACCAATGCGGTAACAATCGCTGTGGCATCTACGCTTCGAATGATGTCCAACACCACAGTGACTTTGACGGGAACGGGAGTTCCACATGCTGCTCCCGGTCGAGCAGGGGCTGGAGTACTCGTCCGATACAAAGACATTGCATTGCAGTTCGATGCAGGTCGCGCCACGGTGTTACGAATGATTGAAGCCGGTGTATCACCGACGAATCTTTCCGCATTGTTTGTGACGCACTATCACTCTGACCATGTGGTGGATTTGCCCGACGTGGTGTTGACGCGTTGGGTGCAAGAAAATTTGCATAAGGCGGGTCCGTTGCCGATTGTGACACCCACTGGTTCTGCGCTTCGATTTGTGGAACGCATGATGGATGCTTTCGATGACGACATTCATGTTCGTCGAGAACACACAGCAAATGTTGATTTACGGATGGACATCTCGTCTTTCACGCCAACGTTTGAGCCCCAAAAAGTGTGGTCGTCACCCGATGGTGACGTCACCGTCGAAGCCGTGGGTGTGCACCATGAACCAGTACTTGATGCCGTTGCATACCGTGTCACCACGCCCGATGGCTCGGTGGTCATTTCCGGAGATACACGCGTCTGCGACGAAGTATTTCTGCTCGCACAGAATGCAGATGTGTTGGTGCATGAAGCGTGTCGCACACGCGCATTGGCAGCAAACGTGAAAGGCACACCGTTTGAGCAAATTTTCGATTACCACTCAGACTCGGTGCTGCTCGGTGAATTTGCTCAGCGTTACAAGATTGCGCACATGTTGCTGACGCATCTCATTCCATCTCCTCGCACCGACGAGGATGCAGCAAAATTCGAAAGTGATCTTCGAACAGGTGGATACACAGGTGCAGTGACCGTGGGCCACGATCTGCTCTCGATTTCAGTCGGCGCGTAGGAAGCGCACCGCGTTTAACTATTCGCCAGGGCTTGCAGCAAAGGGTGCTTCTTGCGCGGCAACAGATTTTTCTCCATTTTCCAAAGCCTCAAGTACGTGGATTGCAATGTCTGCAACCTTGACCTGATCTTCTTCAGCGCCTGCAGCCTTCACGCCGTCGTCAAGCATGATGTAACAGAACGGACATGCAGTTGCCACGCGACCCGCGCCGGTCGAGATTGCCTCTTGTGCACGTTCGTCGTTGACCTTCACGCCGATGGACTCTTCCATCCACATGCGAGCTCCGCCTGCACCACAGCACATGCCTTTGGTGCCGTTGCGAGGCATCTCGACGATTTGTAGTCCCTTGATCGAGCCGACAACTTTGCGTGGCGCCATGTAGACGTCGTTGTGTCGACCGAGGTAACACGAGTCGTGGTACACGATGCGGTCTTCCAAAGACGCGCTACGCATGTCGAGTTGTCCTGTCTCAATGAGGTGTTCCAAGAATTCAGAGTGGTGCACTACTTCGTAGTTGCCACCCAATTGTGGGTACTCGTTCTTCAATGTGTTGAAACAGTGCGGGCACTGGGTGATGATTTTCTTAACACCCATGCCGTTCATCATTTCAATGTTTGGCAATGCGAGCATCTGGAACAAGTATTCGTTTCCAGAACGACGCGCAGAGTCGCCAGTGCACATTTCGCTTGGTCCCAAAATGGCCACATCGACGCCAGCGCGCTCAAGCAACTTGGCCATTGCTTGGGTGACTTTCTTGTTCTTGTCATCAAATGAGCCAGCACAACCCACCCAGTACAAGTACTCGTGGTTAAACGGTGAACCGGGGTCAACCACTTCCACGTTCAAGTCCTTCGCCCATTCGGCGCGATCACTTTGGCTCATACCCCAAGGGTTGCCCTGGTTTTCCATGGCGCGATAGGCATTACCCAACTCGGCGGGGAAGTTTGATTCCATCAGCGACAAGTAACGACGCATGTCGAGAATCTTGTCGAGAATTTCAATGTTTACGGGGCAAATCTCGTCGCATGCTTTACAGCTGGTGCATGCCCACACTTCCTCAGCAGAGACTCGTTCGAAGATTGAGTTCGCACCAATGGTGATCTCGGAGTCGACCGACAATGGTGGCGACACTTTTCCGCCAGGTGCATGTGATGCGGTTGCCGCCATCACTTCACCGGTTTTCAAAACAATTTCACGTGGGTCAAGTGGCTTGCCTGTTGCGTGCGCAGGGCACACACTGGTGCAACGACCACACATGGTGCATGCATCGGTGTCGAGCAATTGCTTCCAGGTGAAGTCTTCGATGACTGCTGCGCCAAATGTTTCAAGACCGGTCTCGGTGAGGTTTGGCATCGCACGCATTGCGCCCTTTGGACGATCACGATCTTTCAGGTACATGTTCAATGGCGAGGTAAACACGTGGCGCAACATCGTCACCGGCAAGATTGCCAAGAAGGCGATGAAGGTAATGACGTGTGCAACCCACCAGCCCTGGTGCCATGTTTCCAAATTGCCAACACTTGCTCCGTCGACGAGTGTGGAAAGTGGGTAACCCACAAAGGACCACTTTTCAAAACTCATGTCTTTGCCCGATGCAGTCGAGACAGCAATACGGAACATTTCGGCACCAAATCCGGTGACACCAATCGCCAAGAGAACACCGAGGATGATTCCGTGTTCAGCTTTTGTTTTGATGCGAATGCGATATGGCTTTTGGATGTAGCGGCGGATAATCGCCCAGATCACACCGACGGTGAACACCACGCCCGCAAAGTCACCCACGAATGCGTATCCCTGGTACACGCCACCATGGAGAAACTTCAGCGACTCTGGCAATTGGTGGTCCACTTCCAATGTGGTGGTTACACCCAACAACACCAAGAAACCGAAATAAATCATCGAGTGCATCAGCCCTGCTGCACTGTCGCGCAACAACGTGCGCATGTAGACACCAGCGCGATAGTCGGCCAAACGACGCTTCACGTTCTTAGGAGTCGTGCGACGACGATCGGGTGCACCGCGCTCCCAGTTACGAATGCGATCAGCGAAACGGAATGAACCCCACACGATCATCGCGGGGATGACGGTGTAGAAGGCAATCTTGAGGGGACCTGGAATTCCGCCGAAGACTTCGCGGTGAATTTCAGAGTCGCTCTTCCAGCCGGTGATCAGAGGAAGAATTCCCGACACAACAGAGAATGTGCCGACGCCAATTCCGATTGCGATCGATAATTGGTACGGACGAAGACGCTTGGGGCTCTTGTCGGTTTCGGTAACAGCGTTGGTGCTCATAACACCGTCAACGCTAGTGCGACAGCGCCCGAGACACCCGACCCATCGGGTCAAACTTTGGCGTTATTGATGGGGAATCAGCCGTAATGGGCGCGATCAAGTTCACGAACGCGGGTCGCGAGCGCTTTCAGCAGTTTGGCCGAGATCGCCGGGATGTTCTGGATTGCGCCTTTGAGCGCGCGGTCGGTGACGACCAGCAGGCGAACATCTGAGTCTGCGATGACTGTTGCAGTGCGTGGACCCTTATCAAGCAGTGATAATTCACCGATGACAGAACCTGCTTGTGCGGTACCAATCTTTTTGCCGTTGCGCTTGATGGTTGCAGTCCCTTCCAAGACAACGTAGGCCTCAAGTCCAACGCGTCCTTGCTCCATAATCACGGTTCCTGCTTTGAGAACGCGCTCGGTGGAATTGTCAATCACAAGACCAAGTTCTTTGGGAGAGCATTCCGAAAAGAGTGCAATGTTGCGCAGATGAGAGATGGTGGACTTTTTTGATGCCATGTGCGTAAGTGTAATCACACTTTCGGCAGCCGTTTTCCGTTAGTGGCCTTTTGCCTGATTGGCGACCCCTTCAATGGCGGCCTGAATCTTGGCTTGATCACCGAGATAGGTCACCTCTGAGATGTCGAGTGAATCGGTCAATGAATACAGACGCGGCACACCTGTGGGGATATTCAGCTCGGCAATCTCGTCTTCGGCAATGGATTCCAGCGCCATCACAAGTGCTCGCAATGAGTTGCCGTGTGCAGCGATGAGAACGTTCATGCCCTGTCGCAGTTGGGGAACAACGACTTCATGAAAATGGGGAACCACTCGGGCCACCACATCTTTGAGACACTCAGTCGCGGGCAGTAACGCGGGATCAACGAGGCGATAACGGGGGTCATTGACGGGATGTTCGGGGCTTGAAGTCTCCACCGGTGGTGGCGGAACATCGAAACTGCGGCGCCACAACTTGGTCTGTGCCTCGCCATGGGCATCGCTTGTGGCCTTTTTGTCCAAACCTTGCAGCGCTCCGTAATGGCGCTCGTTCCACTTCCAATGTCGTTGAACAGGTAGCCACACCTGATCCATCTCTGACAAAGCGAGATGACAGGTCATGCAGGCTCTTGTTAATAAAGAGGTATGAGCCACGTCGAAGACCAGGCCCGCCTCTTTCATGGTGCGACCGGCCTCGGCCGCCTCGGTTTCCCCGAGAGGCGAGAGGGGCACATCGTGCCAGCCAGTAAAGAGGTTCAGTTCATTCCAGGTACTTTGACCATGGCGGAGAAGGACAAGTTTTCCGAGCACGTCGCCATCGTATGGCTCATACTGGACGAACCATGAATTCCAGAGGCCAGGGGCCTCATTCAAATGTTGAGTCGGGTCGTATCAAGATTTCTGTCACAAAGGTTGTCACTTGATTGAAGTGCCCATATTCTGACGTCATCTACCCCCCGGCAAAGCCGGACAAGTCCAGGAGAACCCCTATGGCAAAAGCAGTCGGAATCGACCTCGGAACAACGAACTCGGTTGTTGCAGTTCTCGAAGCAGGCGACCCTGTCGTTATTCCCAACTCAGAAGGTGCTCGCACAACACCCTCCATCGTTGCGTTTTCAAAGACCGGTGAAGTTCTTGTGGGAGAAGTCGCAAAACGTCAAGCAATCACAAACCCCGATCGCACCTTCCGCAGCATCAAGCGCGAGATGGGTACCACATGGACATCAGACGACATCGACGGCAAGAAGTACACGCCGCAAGAAATCAGTGCACGCACGCTGATGAAATTGAAACGTGATGCCGAGGCGTACCTGGGCACCACCGTGACCGACGCAGTCATCACTGTGCCCGCATATTTTGACGACGCACAGCGCACCGCAACAAAAGAAGCTGGTGCAATTGCGGGTTTGAATGTGTTGCGCATCATCAACGAACCCACCGCTGCCGCTCTGGCATATGGTCTCGATAAGTCATCACAAGATGAAACGATTTTGGTATTCGACTTGGGTGGTGGAACCTTCGACGTTTCCGTATTGGAAATTGGCGACGGTGTGTTCGAAGTAAAGAGCACACACGGTGACACGCACCTCGGTGGAGACGACTGGGACCAAAGAATCATCGATTGGCTCGTGCAGCAATTCAAAGCCGCGCACAACGTTGACTTGTCGCAAGATCGCATGGCTCTTCAGCGATTGAAGGAAGCTGCCGAAAAAGCAAAGATTGAGTTGTCGCAAACACAGCAAACACAAATCAACTTGCCGTTTATCACCGCGACCGCTGAAGGTCCGTTGCACCTCGATGAGTCGTTGTCACGTTCGAAGTTCCAAGAGATGACCGCAGACCTTGTCGAGCGTTGTCGCGTGGCATTCGAAAAAGCTCTGAAAGATGCAGGCCTGACAAAGAATCAGGTGAACCATGTCATCTTGGTCGGTGGTTCAACTCGTATGCCCGCTGTTCAAGAGCTGGTGACCAGCTTGACCGGCAAAGAGCCAAACAAGACAGTGAACCCCGATGAAGTGGTGGCTGTTGGTGCAGCCGTTCAGGCTGGCGTGTTGAAAGGTGATGTGAAGGACGTTCTGTTGTTGGACGTGACTCCATTGTCTTTGGGAATTGAAACCAAAGGTGGAGTGATGACAAAACTCATCGAGCGCAACACCACCATCCCCACACGACGCACTGAAGTGTTCACCACCGCTGATGACAATCAGCCATCGGTGGAGATCAATGTTCTTCAAGGCGAAAGAGAAATGGCCAGCTACAACACATCGTTGGGCAAGTTCCAACTTGTTGATCTGCCACCAGCTCCTCGCGGAGTTCCACAGATTGAAGTCACTTTCGATATCGACGCCAATGGCATCGTGCACGTGTCTGCAAAAGACCGCGCAACAAACAAAGAGCAGTCGATGACAGTGACGAACTCATCGTCGTTGAGCAAAGACAAAATCGAAGAGATGATTCGTGACGCTGAAGCACACGCTGAAGAAGATCGTCGTCGACGCGATGAAGCTGAAGTGCGCAACAATGCAGACTCGCTCGTATATCAGACAGAAAAAGTTCTGCGAGAACAAGGCGAGAAAGTTTCTGACGAGGAAAAGCAGGCTGTCGAAGGTCCGTTGTCGGCATTGAAAGAAGCGATTGCTGGAAATGACATTGAACAGATCAAGTCCGCCACCGAGACGTTGATGGGCGCAAGCCAAGCATTCAGCCAGAAGTTGTACGAAGCAGCAGCTCGTGACACTGACGCTGCAGGAACATCAGCATCGGGTGCATCAAGCACATCTGACGATGACATCGTTGATGCAGAAATCGTAGATGAGAAGTAAGACATGACCGAAGAAGTTGTCGAACAACCTGACGAGTCGGTTTCTGACGTCACTGTCGAAGAGGCACAAGAGTCGGTTGTCGAGCACGACATCGAAGCATTGTTAAGTGAGCGCGATGAGTTCAAAGACATCGCGCTTCGCTTGCAGGCCGATTTCGAAAACTACAAAAAGCGTGTTGCTCAAGTTCATGCTGATGACGTCAATCGTGCAACTGGTCAACTTGCCGAAGCACTCCTTCCTGTTCTTGATGCCTGTGAGGCGGCATTTGCCCATGGTGCCGACGGAGTCGAACCCATTTGGTCGGCGCTGATTGGCGCTCTGTCGAAACAGGGTTTGGTGGCGATGGATCTGCTGGACAAGCCCTTCAATCCCGAACTGGCCGAGGCAGTGATGCACGAGCCAGGAGATGGCGGCGATCCTGTGGTGATCGAAGTGTTGCGCACTGGGTACGAGTGGAAGGGCCGTGTGCTGCGCGCAGCCATGGTCAAGGTGAAGGGGTAAGTCGTGACTGCCCAGCGCGAGTGGTTTGAAAAGGACTACTACGCCGTCCTTGGCGTCTCCAAAGATGCCAGCGATAAAGACATCACCAAGGCGTATCGACGACTTGCGCGTCAGTATCACCCGGATGCAAATCCAGGTGATGCAGCAGCAGAGGAAAAGTTCAAACAAATTTCTGCGGCCTACGACGTCATTGGTGATGCAACCAAACGTGCTGAATATGACGAGGTGCGTCGGATGGGGCCTGGTGCCGGATTCGGACCTGGCGGTGGCTCATTCAATTTCGACATGGGCGCAGATGGTCTCGGTGACATCTTGGGTCAGATGTTTGGCGGACGCGGTCGACGCGGCGGTGCATCGGGAGTGGGACCACAACGCGGTGGAGATATTGAAGCGACATTGACATTGTCGTTTGAAGATGCCGCTCATGGTTTGACGACATCGCTACATCTCACCGCTGACGCGCAATGTTCCTCGTGTAGCGGATCGGGTGCGCGACCAGGCACGTCACCGAAAGTGTGTAGTGCTTGTGGTGGACGTGGCTCGGTTGCAAACAATCAAGGGCCCTTTTCATTGTCATCGCCATGTCGCTCGTGTGCAGGCAAAGGCACAATCATCGAATATCCCTGCTCAACATGTCGTGGATCAGGAATCGAACGTCGCCCCAGAGAAGTTCATGTGCGCATCCCCGCTGGCGTCGACAATGGACAACGCATTCGTTTGAAAGGACGTGGCACACCAGGGCGAAATGGTGGACCGGCGGGAGATTTGTACGTGGAATGCCATGTCACCCCGCACCCTGTGTTTTCTCGAGAGGGTCTCACTTTGTTGACCAGAGTCCCCATCTCGTACACCGAAGCAGTTCTCGGTGCAACGATTTCTGTTCCGACGCTCGATAACAAAGAAGTCACCTTGCGACTGAAACCAGGAACACAATCTGGTTCGCGTCATCGCGTGAAAGGCAAGGGAATCAGTACGAACAAAGATACGGGCGACTTAATTGTCACGGTCGATGTTGCAGTGCCCACACACCTTTCCGATGAAGAGCGGGCCTCTATCGAAGCTCTACACAAAGTTCTCACTCCGCCACGTGTGAAGGAGAAGTCATAATGCGTCAACACCACCAAGCCGTCTATGTCATTTCTGTTGCAGCTGAACTTGCCGGCATGCATCCCCAGACGTTGCGTATTTATGAACGTCGCGGACTGGTGACGCCAGCAAGAACAACCGGCGGTAACCGTCGATACAGCGATGCTGATATTGCGCGACTCCGTCGAATCGCTGAATTGGCATCAACGGGAATGAATCTCGAAGGTATTCGCCATGTGATGTCTCTTGAAGAAGAGAACGCACGACTGCGCAATGAAATGGTCGAGTTACGACAGCGACTGATGGACGTGATGAATGCGATGGATTCTCAGTCACGCGGTGCACTCGTCCCGCTTCGACAGGCGGTTGCTGTCTTTGGAGAACGCCCCAGCATTTTTCGCAAGAACCGCTAACAACATTTTTGCCCCCCATTTCCACCACAACATAAAGGAGCCACCCCCATGGCAATCGATCCGAAAAAGTGGACCACAAAAACTCAAGAAGCAATCGCCGCCGCCGGCGATCTCGCGCGAACAAACGGCAACCCTGAAGTAACCGTGGACCATGTCCTTGTTGCGTTGATGAATCAGCCAGAGACAATCATTCCGCCGTTGTTACAAAAACTCGGCGTGGCACCAGGGATGTTGCGCGCCAAAGGCGAAGAAAATATCGGTCGTCTTCCTCGAGCTGAAGGTGGCGCCGAAGCGCGGATGAATCGCGAACTGGGAA
>JBEDHS010000072.1:0-14885 GCA_041173945.1 Actinomycetota bacterium | reverse complement strand
TCGAGAACATATTGAATGTCGTCTTTGGTGCACTGAGGGTCGTGTACGGGCCCGGAGTAGTCAGTGTCGGTTGTACCTATGTAGGTGTATCTATAGGTGCCATCTCCATTGGAAATCCACGGCACTACGAAAAGGCTGCGTCGATCTTTGCGCACGGGAATAACAACGGCGATGTCGTTGCGTACTTTCTCCCATGGAATCGTCAGGTGCACACCTTTGGCGGGACGAATTGTGTCGGGGTGCGTCTTTTCATCAAGTGCACGAATGTCATCGGCCCATACGCCAGTTGCATTGACCACAGACTTTGTTCGAATACAAATACTGTGCTGGCTCAATGTATCTGCGACAGTAACGACGTGTTGTGTGGGCGAATGGGACTCCAGTGATGTCACTTCACACCGATTCACGATCACTGCACCACGATCCGCTGCTGTTCGAAGAACTGCCACCACCAAACGCGCATCGTCTGCTTCGGCGTCGTAATACAAATATGCAGACGCCAGTTTCTCGCGTGGCATGGTGGGCAGGTGAGCGAATGCTTTTTTTGCTGTGAGACGACGGTGAATCTTGCCGATACGCCAACCACCGGTGATGTCATACATCCACATTGCCGATCCGAGAGCACGCGAAATCTTTTTAGATACGACTCCATCTTTCGTCAAAATCGGAATCATGAATGGCAGAACAGACACCAAGTGAGGTGCGTTTCTGCGCAAACGCTTTCTTTCGCGTAATGCTTGATACACGAGTCGGACGTCTCCTTGTTGGAGATAGCGCAATCCACCGTGCACCAACTTGGACGATTTCGAGGACGTCCCCGATGCAAAATCGTCTCGTTCAACAAGTGCAACTGACAGCCCTCGACTTGCTGCATCTAGCGCAACTCCAGCGCCGGTGATACCTCCGCCAACCACGACGACGTCAAAGTCGACCGAGCTCAATTTCTGCAGCGAGGTGGTTCGATTGAAAACGGGGTCTGGAGTTGTGGATTCACGGTGTGGCATCGACACGTAGCCTAGGTCACACTAACGTCTGGTGCCTCTTTATGATGGCGATGTATAACCCACAGAACGCTGAATACACCGATGAGTTGTCCGTGCGTCATGAATTATCTCGTGTTTTTGATACGTGTTTTTCCTGTCAGAAATGTGTGGACACCTGTGGGGTGTTTCCCGAACTGGTCTCGGCGGTAGGGAAGTCTCCGCACACAGATGCCTCTTTTCTGACTCCCGAGCAACAAGACACGATTGTCGAGGGATGTCACATGTGTATGCAATGTGTCGTTCAGTGTCCTTTCAGTGAACTCCCGTCACTGGTGGACATCTCACCCTCGGCTGTGCGATTTCCCGAGCTGGTGATACGTCATCGCACGATGCTGTGGTCGCAGGGCGACATCGCGGTGAAACAGCGATGGGTGTTGCGCCTTGTGGGGTATTGGCCATTTGTCATGCATCGATTGTCGCTTCTTCGACGGTTCTCTTTTTTTCGCCAAGTGATGTATTTCGTCTTGTCGAAATATGTGGCACTGCCGTTGATGAACGGTGGGAGATCTGTGGCCAGACGCGTGAGACACTCGCATAGCCACACGCACTCCGGAGATGTTGTTGTCTTTCCAACTTGTGTCGTCACAGAGTCTGATCCGCAACTTATTAAAGATTTCTTCGACGCAAGTGACGCATTACAGATCAAGTGTTCAGATGTGCGTTCCTTAGTGTGTTGCGGCGCGCCGTCGTTATATGCAGGCGATATGAAACGTTTTCGTCGTGTGGCGAAGAGAAATATTTCCCGCTTGTCGCGTCTCCTAAAGAATGAATCGACTGTCGTGGTCGGACAACCCGTGTGTTTGGGTGTCATGAAACAGTTCTACCCAGTTGTTGCACCAAGCACCACGACTAATGCAGTTGTCAATTCTTTGTGTGGCATGACTGAATTCTTGGTTAACAAGATGGAAGGTGGGTCTTTGGTTGATGGGAGTCACCACGACGAATCTCGACTCGTCATCGTTCAGTCATCAACTGAACAGTTTTCACATGCGTTGAGTGAGGACAAAGATCACCCATTCGATGCACAAGACATGGCCGCAGTTGTGAAAGATTTTTTAGTTCACACAACGTCGCCTGTCGACGTGGTGACGTATCAATCATTTGGCGAGACATTGTGGTCATCTGAAAATCGCTTTCGCGACTATCTCACCGTGGGTGCTGATGCACTGGCCCAACAACTTCGCGACGTTGATCGCGCCAGCGGTTTCACCGTTGTGGGCGAGAGCCGCTTGGCGGCGAGTCATCTCGGAGATCTCACAGGAATTGAAATGATCCACCCGGTCTCCTGGCTGGCGGACAAGGCAAGGGGCTCGGTCGAGCCCAACCACGAGAACAAGGGGCTTTTCTAGAGGCTTGTTGCCCAAGAAATTTCCCGATTCGATTGGATTTCTGTGACGTAGGGCACATACGATGTCGGCTGTAGGGGATACTCCCCGACATCGAGGGGGGACCGATGTCAATACGAGCAGATATGACGTGGCGTCAACGCGGAGCCTGCAATGGGCTTGACCCGGGTGTGTTTTTCCCAGATTCAGAGGACAACGCCGATGAGGCGAAATCAATCTGTGCTCAATGCTCTGTTCGCGTGTCATGTCTTGAATACGCCATCACGGTGCGTGAACGAGATGGGGTGTGGGGTGGAACCACAGAACGCGAGAGGCGACGAATCATTCGTCAGCGACGTCGCTCGGCGTAGATACTTATGAGATGACAGATTCTCGGCCCTTTGCTGGCTGGTCCGCAATTGTGGGGTCGTTACTAGATGGTCGTGACCTCGATGCAGCATCGGCAGATGCTGCGGTGACGGAAATCTTGAACGGAGCAGCAACACCGTCACAGATGGCAGCGTTTCTCGTTGCGCTTCGTGCAAAAGGTGAAACCGCTGTGGAGTTGGAAGCAATGTTGGCGGCAGTTCGTCGTGCAAGCGTCACTGTGTCCCTGCCAGAGGCTGTTGCTGCACGCGCCATCGACATCGTCGGAACTGGCGGCGACAAAAGTAATTCCGTCAATGTCTCCACCATGTCTGCACTTGTTGTCGCCGCATCTGGTGTGCCCGTCTGCAAACACGGGAATCGTGCGTCGTCTTCAACATGTGGATCAGCTGACGTGTTGGAAGCCGCCGGAGTGGCAATAGATCTAGACCCCAATGGTGTGCAACGTTGTGTGGAAGAAACCGGTTTTGGTTTTTGTCTTGCGGCCAAATTTCATCCGGCGTTTCGTCACGTGGGTCCGACGCGTCGAGAGATTGGTGTTCCCACCGTATTTAATCTTCTTGGGCCGATGGCAAATCCGGCTCCTATTTCTTTCATGCTCGTTGGTGTCGCACAAGCCCACATGATGGAAAAGATGGCGCATGCCTTGATCTCGAGAGGTGTCACCAGAGCATGGATCGTCAATGGTCATCACGGGCTCGACGAATTGTCCGTATCGGGGCCAAATTCAGTGTGTGACATCCGTGAGGGAAAGATCACGATGATGACACTGGATTCCGCAGAGTATGGAATTGCGCGCTCTGATATTTCAGACATCGTCGGTGGAGATGCGACTGCCAATATGGACACCATGAAGTTGGTGTTTGCAGGTCAGGCTGGTCCGGTGCGAGACATTGTGTCGTTTAATTCGGCGAGTGCACTATTTGTGGCCGGCTATGCAAACTCGATTGAAGAGGGCGTGCGCATTGCGCATGAGACTTTGGATTCTGGCGCAGCGGCATCTACGTTGGCGAAAGTTGTGGAAGTCAGTCAACGGGAAAAGAGCCGAATGGAATCAGGCTCGTGATTGTTCGCGTACCGGCAACATCGGCAAATCTTGGACCAGGCTTTGATGTCTTGGGTTTGGCACTGACGTTGTATGTAGAGATGGGGCTCGTCGACGATGAGAATGTTCCCGACAATGCCCAGATCTGCGACGACACCCATCCTGGCCAGGTTGCCTTCGTTCGCGCTGGTGGCCAAGGTCGAGTGTGGGTGAAAAATGCAATCCCGATGGCTCGAGGAATGGGTTTTAGTGGTGCGGTGCGAGTTGGCGGAGTGATTGCAGCAGAGATGCAAACACACACGTCGTCGTGGTCGAAAGAGTCGTCACAAGCGCTTCAGATCGGCACCGAATTAGAAGGACACCCCGACAATGTCGCACCATCTGTGTATGGGGGAGTTGTCATCGTTAGTAACGATCTCGTGGTACCCGTTCCGATGGCGCTTGATCCAGTGTTTGTGATGTGGGTCCCAGAGTTCTCGACGTCGACCAACGAATCACGAGGGAAAATTGGCTCAATGATTGCGCTGTCGGATGCTGTGTTCAATATGGCGCGAACCGCGATGTTGGTGACTGCGTTCCAGACAGGTGATGTGTCGTTGTTGAAAGAAGCAACCAAGGATCGCATTCACCAAGACATTCGTTTTGATGCATCTCCATCGTGTCGCGACGCGTTGCAGACGGGTATTGAGGCCGGCGCATGGTGTGGGTGGCTATCGGGCTCGGGTCCGACAGTGGCTTTGATGTGCGACAGCGCTGATGCAGACCAGGTGGCGAGTGCAGTTCAATCGTCGGGACAGACGAAATTGCTGCGACTCGACACAGCTGGCGCAGTCGTTCTGTAAAACCCTGCTACACCCCGCTGGCACCGTTGCGGGTATGGAAAACCCATTGCCGCAGCCCACCGAACCGATTCTCGTCATCTCTTGCGACACCTGTGTCATGCGCGATACCGATGCTTGCGGAGACTGCATGATGAGCGTTTTGTGCGAACCAGCAGATTCGGGAGCCGTCATTCTCAGTCTTGAAGAGCTTCGAGAAATTCGTTTGCTCGCTCAGGCCGGTTTGGTGCCTACGCTTCGGCACCGTGCGGTTAGCTAAGTCGGTCCCGAAAAATCCAAAGGTTGTTGCCCCCGACGCGCCGCAGGGCGAACAGTACTGGCAACAACTTCATACTCTCGGGCTGAACTCGGGATTAGACGCACTCGGAGTTGCCCGCGCTGAAGTCCTCACTCGCGCGTTCAACCAGATCACAGATCGAATTGAACGCGACCTGGTGAATTCGATGAAGTTCACTTTTCTCCGGCCGGAGCGTTCAACGAATCCCACCGCGCTTGTTCAAGACGCACGCTCAGTCATTGTCGGAGCTCGTTCCTACGCCTTCGATGATGTGAAATGTGAAGACAACCCTGGGGAACTTCGTGCGCACATCGCACGCTACGCATGGGATGATCACTACGGATTTCTCAAAGAGTCACTCAATGTTGTCGCAAGTCAATTGCGACGTGATGGACATCGCGCCACGGTGTTTGCCGATGACAATTCAATTGTTGATCGCGAAGTTGCATATCTGGCGGGCATTGGTTGGTTTGGTCGCAATGCGAACATCTTGATTCCCGGAAAAGGAAGCATGTTTGTGTTGGGTTGTGTGGTGACAACCGCCGATCTCCCTGTTGCGACCCCTGTTGCCGATGGTTGTGGAACATGCACGCGTTGTGTTCCGGGCTGTCCTACTGGTGCAATCATCGAACCAGGAGTTATCGATGGGCATCGTTGTTTGTCGTGGTTATTGCAAAAGCCGGGAGTTTTTGCGCGCGAGTTCCGTAGTGCACTCGGTACACGTATCTATGGGTGCGATGACTGTCAAACAGTGTGTCCACCGACAAAGAAATTTGGATCCACATCTACGACGCGCACATTGAACACATCAGTTGACGTGATTGCATGGCTCAACATGGGAGACAACGAACTAAATCATGCCTGCGAAGGCTGGTATGTCGATCATCGTGACATGACATGGGTCCGGAGAAATTTATTAATCGTTGTGGGCAATATGGCACGCCCCGACGATCCACGCGTTGTCGACATTGTGCATCGGTACCTCTCACACCCGAGTGCTGTCTTGCGGGCACATGCAACGTGGGCAGCAGCTCGTTTAGGGATGCAGTCCATGCTTTTTTGGGATGACCCGGACCCAATGGTCCAAGATGAACTTGCGAATCTGCCAGCCTTACGAGAGGACTTATGAAACATCTTCTTGTCACCAACGACTTTCCTCCCAAGATTGGCGGCATTCAATCTCTGTTGTGGGAGTGGTGGCGTCGTTTGCCGCCCGACTCATTCGCGGTCTTGACAAGTCCACATCGCGACTCTGCGCAGTTCGATTCCGCACAACCTTTTCGAATTGAACGAACAAAAGAACCGGTGTTGTTGCCCCACCCATGGATGGTGAATCGCATTAATTCGGTGGCCAAGGATTTCGGAGCGCAACTGGTGGTCCTCGATCCGGCCTTGCCGCTCGGACTAGTTGGACCGTCGCTGAGGTTGCCCTACATGGTTGTTCTCCACGGAGCCGAAGTGACAGTTCCTGGCCGGTTGCCAGGTTCTCAGCAAATTCTTGGGCGCGTGTTGCGCGGTGCACAACATGTGATTGCCGCAGGTGGCTATCCCGCGCGAGAAGGTATTCATGCAGCTGGGCGAGATTTGGCTCACACGATTATTCCTCCGGGCGTGGACACGAATCGTTTTGTTCCATTGACGCCCGATGAACGTCGTCGTGCTCGGGAACACTTCGGATGGTCAGATGACGATGAGATCGTGTTGGGTGTCAGTCGGCTTGTACCGCGCAAAGGATTCGACACTGTTATTCGCGCTATTGCGCAGTTGGCGCCACATCGTCCCAAATTGAAATTGGTGATTGCAAGCACAGGACGTGATCAGCAACGTTTGGAAAAACTTGCACGTGAACTACGTGCCCCGGTCCAGTTCCTTGGTCGAGTGCCACATGAAGACCTTCCTCGCTTATATGGATGCGCCGACATTTTTTCCATGATGTGCCGTAATCGATGGGGAGGTCTTGAGCAGGAGGGTTTTGGAATTGTCTTCGTGGAAGCTGCAGCGTGCGGTGTTCCACAAATTGCCGGTGAAAGTGGTGGGGCAGCAGAGGCGGTCTTGGACGATGTCACTGGTTTTGTCATGAAAGACCCAACAGATGTCGCTGGTCTCGCGGCGCGCATCTCCACGATTTTGGATGATGATTCTCGCCGTCTGGCGATGGGTGAGGCGTCTCGCCAACGTGCTGTGGCCGAATTCAACTACGACGTTTTGGCGCGTCGTTTAGGAGAAGTGCTGATGGTGGAACCACAATGAGGGAGATGAAAGGTGCTGCCATCATTCGGGCCAATGTCGGCTTGACTGCCGTGTTTGTGCTGACCGCGGTCATCGCCACTGTGGTGTTTGACGATCCATGGAAGAACATTGCTGTGGGCGTCGCTATCGGATGTTTCGCAGTTGGTGTTGTGGTGTTTTTGTGGGGTTATTGGACTGCTGTTCAAAGAAGTCGCCACGACAACATCGCTGTTGCATCTTTGTATTTCCTTATTGATAACTGTGCGCCCAAAAATGTCATGCGCATCATGAATTCATTGTTGGCAGTACAGGTGGTCGTGGGTGTTGTCACCGCCAGTATCCGATCATCAACCGATGGTGAACCAGGAAGCACTTTGGCATTTGGCATTCTGGTGCCAATGCTGGGGCTCGGTCTCAATGGTGTGTGGGGCGCGTTTTATGGCAGTTTTGGGCCCCGTGTAGATCGGCGAAACACCAGGGTGCCCGATGATGAGGCGTCGAGCGGGCAAGATGTTGGTCATGACTGATCGCGCAGCACAGACAACACACATCAATGCCCCGATGAAAACTTGCGTCGACATCGTTCTCGATTTCGAGCGGTACCCCGAGTGGGCCAAAGACGTCAAAGAAGCTGTGGTGCGAACCCGCGATGATCATGGTCGCCCAGTGCAAGTTGAGTATCGTGCGTCAGCTCTTGGTCGCAGTACTCACTACACGCTCGAATACGACTACTCCGAACTTCCTGCTCGTTTGTCATGGCGTCTTGTCGAAGGCGACATTATGCGAGAGCTGAACGGCGCGTATTCCTTTGTTGAAGTCGATGGAGGCACGCAGGTGTTTTATGAACTCGATATCGAACTTGTTGTTCCATTGCCTGGATTCGTCAAGCGTCGTGCCGAGGCACGCATTTTGATTGAAGCAATTAAGGAATTGAAGGCTCGCGCAGAGTCGTGACGTACGTCGGAATCGATGTCGGCGGCACCAAGTGTCTTGGTGTTGCAATAAACGACAACGGAGAACTTGTCGGCGAGGTGCGGTGTGCGACTCCTCATGCGGACACACTTGTTCCTGTCTTGGTGGACATCTACACACAACTTGGTGGCGTCAATGCGCTAGGCGTTGGTGTACCTGGTCTGATTAGCGCCGAGGGAGTCATTCGAGCGTCGCCGAATTTGAAGGGTGCGTTCAATGTTGAAGTGGGCCCAATGCTGCGAGAGCAATTGGGTGGAGTCGTGACGGTGGAAAATGACGCCACGATGGCGGCTTATGGAGAATGGCGTGGAGGAGCCGCCCGTGATGCCACAGACGCTGTCATTGTGACGCTGGGAACCGGTATCGGCGGCGGAATTGTGATGGGTGGGGTACTGCAGCGCGGCGCTCATGGTTTTGCCGGCGAAATCGGCCACATGACAGTTGATCGTGATGGTGTTGAATGTCCGTGCGGACGCCGAGGATGTTGGGAACGCTATGCATCGGGTTCGGCGCTCACGATGTTGAGCGGTGGCTTGTCCGGCGAGGAACTTTTCGCGCAATTCAATGATGGCGATGCCAATGCAATCGCGGTGATGGAACAGTTCGTGGATTGGATTGCACTCGGCTTATCAAGTCTGACCAATGTGTGTGATCCGCATGTCATCGTCTTGGGTGGAGGCGTCATCACCTCGTTAGAGCCGCACTTTGACATGGTGCGCGATCGTTTTGTTGCGTCGCTGTATTCATCACAATGGAGACCGCACCCTGAACTGAAGCCTGCGCAACTCGGCGACAAAGCGGGTGCGCTGGGAGCGGCTCATTTTGCTCGCGAGACCGCTCTGAAAGTGTTGTGAAACCCTTGATGCAGTGACTTGGGTGTGTGGATGCGTGCGCAGCCTTATTGTGCGGCGTCACTAGCCCACGATCGTGAACGTTCGACTGCGCGCAACCACTGTTGATGCTCGCCAGATTCGGCCTGTGGAGTGAATTGTGCATCAAGAGTCCACATTGTCGCGACTTCATCGAGCGAACCCCATACTCCTTCGGCGAGCCCCGCCAAATAAGCAGCTCCAAGTGCGGTCGTTTCATGATCGGTCGGACGCAGAACAGGTACGTGTAATTCGTTTGCTTGACGTTGAAGCATGGCATCCATAACTGAAGCCCCTCCATCAACTCTAAGTTCATGCAGCGTGACGCCACCTGCAGAACTCATTGCGTCAATCGCATCTCGGGTTTGAAAAACCATTGCATCAACAACAGCTCGTGCAATGTGGGCTTCTGTGGTTCCACGAGTGATACCCACGATTGTTCCTCGCGCATACGGATCCCACCATGGACTTCCCAATCCCGTGAAGGCGGGGACAACAAACACACCTCCCGAATCGGGAACCGATTCAGCAAGTGCACCAATGTCGGACGAGTGCGTGATGATGCCAAGTCCGTCGCGCAACCACTGAACCGCCGCACCCGTCACAAAAATCGCACCTTCCAATGCGTACGTTGGCGCACCATCGCCAAGGTCCCACGCAACTGTGGTCAACATGCCATCTGTTGGGGACGGACATGTTGGACCGACGTTCAGAAGCACAAAACTTCCTGTGCCGTAGGTGTTCTTCGCCATTCCCGATGTTGTGCACATCTGTCCGAACAAGGCGGATTGTTGGTCGCCAACAACTGATGAAATAGCTATCCCATCGGGAATGCCGGGGATGTTTTGTGTAGTACCAAGACGACTGCTGGTGGGTCGCACCTCTGCAAGACATGAGATGGGCACGTTCAACAGTGAACACATCTCTTCGCTCCATCTCATCGCGCGAATATCAAACAACATCGTGCGACTGGCGTTGCTTGCATCGGTGACAAACGATGCGCCATCCGTCAATTTCCACACCAACCATGTATCGATCGTGCCAATGCGCAAATCATGAAGAGCTGGTGGTGTCGAGTGAGAGAGAAGCCATTCAATTTTTGTCCCTGAGAAGTACGGATCAAGAACCAGGCCCGTTGTGTGACGCACTGCTGCTAAATGATCGACGAGGTCATCGCATCGCTCGGCTGTTCTGCGATCTTGCCAAACAATTGCACGACCGATGGGCTGTCCTGTTTTCTGACTCCATGCCAGCACTGTCTCGCGTTGGTTGGTGATGCCGATGGCAGCGATAGGTTCATTGATCTGTCGGACAACATCGACCATCGTTTCCACGAGTGCATCCCAGATTTCGAGAGCATCGTGTTCCACCCATCCGGGTTGGGGGAAATACTGCGGGAATTCTTTGTACGAAGAAATTGACGTGCGACCATCATCAAAAACCGCACGCGTGCGCACCCCAGTTGTTCCAGCATCCAACGCGAGAACTACGCCCATCTTTTATTCCTCCGTTGTGGATCGTGCAATCAAGTCGATGAGTTGTTGTTGAATTCCCGGCGTTGCCGCCAGTACTTGGCGAGGCACGACTGGGCCACCGGAATAATCACTAACGAGCGCACCTGCTTCGGTGGCGATGACTTGTCCCGCAACGAGATCCCATGAATGCAGGTGCTCTTCAAAGTAGGCGTCATAGCGACCACATGCCACAAAACAGAGATCGATTGCTGCCGCGCCGAATCGTCGGATATCACGAATTTCAGTCACCATTCGTGCAACCCGTCGCGCGTGTTGTGTTCGTTCGTGAACGCGATAGCTGTAACCGGTGCAGACCAGTGCATCTGTTAACAAGGTGTTGTCGCGGCACCGAATGGGAACACCGTTCAAAGTTGCTCCTTCGCCGCGAGCCGCGGTGAACATCTCGCCCAACGCTGGGGCATAGACGGCTCCGACAAGTGGGCCGTGTGCATCAACTGCACCAATCGAGACAGCCCACATCGGGATATCAAAATAAAAATTCGAGGTGCCATCAATTGGGTCGATGTGCCAGGTGATTCCTGACGTGCCTGTTTTGCTGGCACCTTCTTCACCAACAATTGAATCAAGAGGCCGCAGTTGTGCAAGCCCGCTCGTGATCATCTCTTCACTGGCAGTGTCAAATTGGGTCACCATGTCGGTGGGAGACGACTTGGTGTCAGCAGAGACGACACCACTTTTTCTTCCTGCTAACGCCATGTCTCCGGCGTCTCTGGCAAGTTGTTCCGCGATCGCACGCAGACCTGCAGACAAAACAGAAGATGTCATTGCGCATCCGATATTTCGCGCCACTCACCGAGTGCTCGGAGCCCAAGTACTGCCACGACTGCAGTACCACTGGCCGAGATCACCGATCCTGCGATGATTCCGATTGCTAAGGCCAGGTCGCAATCTCCCGTGCATTGAACTTCGGCAAGCGCATAACCAATCACACCTCCGGCAAGTCCACCAATCAAGATGGCCACGAAGGCAAGGACACGAGCAACCGATGATGGCAGTGCAGAGAGAGAATCGGAATTTTGCGGCACCTCTCCATCGTAGGCGTCGGACAAGAAATGTGCAGTAGCGTCGGCGGTGATGGACGAATTTCGCTCGATTCTGCACATCGATATGAATGCGTTCTATGTCTCTGTCGAGTTGCTTCGCCATCCTGAATTAGTTGGTCAACCAGTTGTGGTGGGGGGAACTGGCGGCCGCGGCGTGGTGTCCGCGGCATCGTATGAGGCCCGTCAATTCGGTGTGTATTCAGCAATGTCGTCGGCGATGGCGATGAAGCTATGTCCCCATGCAGTGTTTTTGCCACCCGACATGGAGTACTACCTCGACTACAGCCGGCAATTGCGCGATGTATTCGAATCGTTTACACCGCTCGTGGAATCAATCTCTGTTGATGAAGCATTTCTCGATGTGACCGGAAGCCAAAAATTATGGGGCGATGCGTTCGCTATCGCCGAGCAACTTCGTGCAGCTGTCGCACATGAAACCCGATTGCCCTGCACCGTCGGTATCGCCCCCAACAAATTCTTAGCGAAGATGGCCTCTGAATTTGCCAAGCCAAAAGCTTTTCCCGATCGCATCGATCCGGGACACGGTATTTACTGCATCGCACCGGGAGAGGAAATTGATTTCTTGCAACCACTGCCGGTGAAAAGTTTGTGGGGAGTAGGACCGGCAACACGTAAGAAGTTGGAAAATTTGGGCATCCACACGGTTGGTGATCTCGCAGAAATAGATGTGGACATCTTGTGTCGAGCAGTTGGTGATGCACATGGTCGTCATCTCCACGCTCTGGCGTTGGGTATTGACGATCGAGTTGTGGAACCAGACAGAATTGCCAAGTCAATTGGTAACGAGGAAACCTTCTCTCGAGATTTGTCGACCATGGATGAACTCAGACCTCATCTGGTGACGTTGTGTGATTCCGTATCGCGACGGATTCGTCAGGCCGATGTCGCGGCGGGAACCGTGATGTTGAAAGTGAAGTTCTCGACATTCGAAACCATCACGCGTTCGATCACTCCGTCCTCGCCGTTAACCACCGGACCATCAATGGTTGCTGCGCTCGAGCCTCTCCTTGCGTCGATTGATTTCTCGCAAGGCGTTCGACTGCTCGGGGTGCATGCACAAAAGCTCTTGACCGAGTCTGTTGCTTCGCCGACATTGTTTGACCTGGACGCAGATTCACCTACCGAGATCGAAGAGCAGTGGGTTCCTGCAAGTCGCGCAGTTGATTCGATTGTCTCCAAGTTTGGAGAGGGTGTCATTGGTCCAGCAAGTGCTCTCGGTCGCCCGCAACCGGGCCGTAGACCGTTTGGACCAATGGCCGACGACGCCGAGACGTGACATACGGGCGGATTTTCGACTATTTGGTATGAAATTTGACGTGCTGAATTGTGTTTTGTCGAGAGCAGTGCGACAATCAAAGCGTGCCATTGTCAGATGACGAACAAAGAATTCTTCGGGAGATTGAAGATCAACTGAGTGCGGACGAAAAATTTGCGTCTGCGGTGTCATCTGCTGGGTTGTACCGACATTCCGCCAAGCGGGTGTGGTGGTCGTCATTAGGAATGGTGGCCTGTCTGGTTGCAGTTGTTGCCACCTTGCAAATTCACTACCTCGTGGCATTTGGTGCTTTCATCGGGATGCTGTTGTTCGCTTTGATTATCGAGCGGCAATTACGTTTGATTGGTCGCGCGGGCGTGCAGGATCTGGCGCAAAAAATGCCCAGACCACGGGTGAAGTTCTCGCGCGAATAATGCAATGAGCCTGTTCGCAAAGGTCGCTCTTCCTGTGGTGCTGCGGCCGTGGTTGTGGTGGACAGCCTTGGTGCAGGTGCAACGGTTCGCCCCGCAACGTTGGTGGGCTCGTGCTCCTTTTCTCCCCATTCCACGGGGTGATTTCCTTGAATTCCGTCTTGTTACTCAATATGGCGGAGATGAAAGTGTCGTGCGGTCTCGCATCGTTGCATCTGATGTGGTGGACTATCTGGAATGGTGCAGGCAATGGAACAAGCAGAAATGATTGGTCTTTGCAACTGCAATCGTCGACGGTCACGGTCGGGTAGGTAGAGATGAAGAGCGCGCTCGTACTTAACGCAACGTACGAACCGCTCAGCGTGGTGTCGGCTCGCCGAGCAATCTGTCTCGTGTTGTTGGAAAAAGCAGACGTGGTTGCCGACGATGGCACCCAAATTCATTCAGAGCGATTGTCAATCTCTTCGCCAGCGGTCATCCGATTGCGCTATGTCGTTAAGGTGCCGTACCACCGCAATACCGCAATGTCTCGTCGAGCAGTCTTTGCCCGCGACAATCATCAGTGTGGGTACTGCGGACAACATGCTGACAGTATCGACCACGTTGTCCCACGATCGCGCGGGGGGATGAACGTGTGGGAAAACGTGATTGCGGCGTGTCGTAGTTGCAATCTTCGAAAACGTGACCGCACACCTGAAGAGGCTGGTATGCGATTGTCCACTGTGCCTCGTGCTCCGCGTGAATTGTCGTGGATCACATTTGCTGTTCCGCGAGTTCCCGACGAGTGGAAGCCATTTTTGGCACAGGCGAGTTAAGTCAGTCCTTTTTTCATGACGTCGCAGCATCGGCCATGGGCCTTTCATCATTGGCACGGAAACGCCTCTGATTTTCATGCGATGAGCCTTGATGCAGGTCGTGGACTGTGGTGGTGTTCGGTGAATGCACCAGCGGTGATTTTGGGTTCGACACAATCGGACTCCGACATCAATGGTGATCGTGCGCAAGAGCGAGATCTGGCCGTGGTGCATCGACGAAGTGGAGGGGGGATTGTGTATGTGCACCCCACTGATTCGTTGTGGATTGATGTGACCATCCCGCGCGATGATCCATTGTGGAACGACGATGTCTCATTGTCGATGTTGTGGCTGGGTGAAGTATTTGTTGATGCACTTCAACCATGGCTGACCACATCGGTGTATCGCGGTGCGTTCGACAGAGGATCTGACGGACGTCTGGTGTGTTTTGCCAGCACATCCCCGGGTGAAGTTTTTGTCGGCGACAAGAAAGTTGTCGGGATTAGTCAGCGTCGCACTCGCGAGGGCGCGAGATTTCAGTGCGTGCTGTATCGGCACTGGAGACCCAATGAATGGGTTGACGTCTTGCGTGACGATGTCGCCGCTCAAAGAATTCTGCAATTGCCGGTGCAGTGCGTTAATGCCGAGAGCAACGAGATTGTTGACTCACTGCGCTCACAGCTCGACCGCGCATAAAGCGACGCAATAACGCACCGTTTCTGAGAGGGGCCGAGGAAGCCCCCATGACGACTCATTCCATGGATTTCTCGCCGCATTCGGACATATGTCTTTGTTGTCTGTCGACCCCACATGAGAGGGC
>JBEDHS010000071.1:0-10092 GCA_041173945.1 Actinomycetota bacterium | reverse complement strand
TTCCGGACCACTGTGATCAAGAGGGAGAAAAGAAAATGACTGAAATCCCCGAACACCTTTTAAAGCGAGCACAAGCTGCTCGTGAAAAAGCGGCTGCTGGCGGCGAACAAGCCGCCGGTGATTCAGGCGATTCTCGAATTCCTGACCATCTCTTAGAGCGAAGCAAAGCTGCTCGCGCCGGTGGAGACGCAGGTTCGGTTGCCGTTGCGGACAAAGCAGCATCAGTTGTCGCTGCTGCACCTGGCGGATCGGTACCTGTAGGCGCAGGTCCTGGTGGACACACACAACGTTTGTTGACCGTCGTCAAGTCTGGTTCGATCCAGGAAGCAAAGGCTGCTCCAGTCGACAAGGTTCATACCTGGCCGCACTTGTTGGCAGTTGAATTTGTTGCTGCTCTTGCACTGACTGCGTTTTTGTTCGTGTTCTCTTGGGTTGTGAATGCACCTTTGATGCAAGCAGCCGACTTCAATAAGACACCGAACCCTTCAAAGGCTCCGTGGTACTTCTTGGGATTGCAGGAATTGTTGACAATGTTCCACCCAATGATTGCTGGTGTGACACTTCCAGGAATTGGTCTGTTGGCTTTGATGCTCGCGCCGTACATGGATCGCAACGCATCAAATAAGCCTGAGGATCGCAAGTTCATGACATCGATGATGACCATGTTCTTGATGTTCTGGGCGGTGTTAGTGATTATTGGTTCGTTCTTCCGCGGACCAGGATTCAACTTCATCTTCCCTTGGCGCGACGGAATCTTCTTCGAGTTTTAAACCCCACCTACGACAACATTTGACGAACAACGACAATAAGGAACGAAAGATATGAGTACCGGATTGATTATCGCGATTGTGGTGATTGCAGCAGTGGTGTTTGGCGCCATTGTGGTGATGACCACTGCGCGCGGCACTGATGTGCGCGGCGCAGGCGCGTTATCTCGCGAAACACGTTCACGTGACCGCAAGGCAAAAATTGGTGCATCTGTTTCGACAGGTCGTGAAGTTGAAGCAGCAGCTCGCTCAACAGCGCTCGCTGTGCCAGCTCCGGCTGAGATTGCACCGTTCGAAGCTCCAGATCCAGAAGTGGTCGGAGTGTCACGTCGTATGTTCTTCAACCGCACTGCTGTCACATTGATGGGTGCAAGCATCGGTGCTTTTGGTGCGTCGGCGTTGGCATTCTTGTGGAAGGGTGCTGAAGGCGGATTCGGCTCAAAGATCAACGCAGGTCGAATCGATGATGTCATCACCAACATTCGTGCGAACGATGGATTTTTGTATGTCGCTGAAGCTCGTGCATGGTTGACCGAATATCCGAAGGGGTCTCTCGGAAATGCTCGTGCTGTCTACGCAAATCAGGCTCCAGTGTTGGCTGGGATGGAAGCGGGCATTGTCGCGATTTATCAAAAGTGTCCGCACCTCGGATGTCGTGTGCCTGAATGCAAGAGCTCGCAATGGTTTGAATGTCAGTGCCATGGTTCGCAGTACAACCGCGTTGGTGAGAAAAAAGGCGGACCTGCTCCGCGTGGAATGGATCGCTTCGGCGTATCGGTCACGAATGGTCAGTTGAGCATTGACACTGGAGCTGTATTCGCTGGTCCATCGGTTGGAGTGAATACAACTGGTCAAGAAGCCGAAGGCCCTCACTGTGTTGGCGCGGGAGGCCACTAAATCATGATTGCCGCAACATCTACTTCAATTGCATGGATCATTCTGCTCACAGCTGTGGGCGGATGGATTTTGTATGGAATCTTCAACATTCGCAGAGGACGTGCCGAAGTTGGTTCAGAGCAATACCTTGCCGCGAACCGTAAGCCGTACTACGACGATGAAGAACTTGAAGGTCCTCGTCTCGAGCGCGTGCAATTGCTCGGCTTGGTCTTTCTTGTCATCATCACAATTGCATTGCCGTTGTATTGGATTCTTGAGCCAAATCGTCAAGCAGAAGCACAGTTCGGTTTCGAAAAGCGTTTTGTGAACTGGGGTTCACGTTTGTTCGCCTCAACTGCAGACGGCGGGTTCAACTGTGCTGGTTGTCACGGCGGTATGAACGCTGGTGGTGGTGTTGCTGCTTATGCGGTTACCGATGCAAACACGGGTGAAGTAAAGGCTGTCAACTGGGCAGCACCTGCATTGAACACAGTTCTGTATCGATTCTCTGAAGAAGAAATTCGATTCATTCTCAACTACGGACGTCCGTTCTCGCCAATGTCGGCATGGGGAACCATCGGTGGTGGACCAATGAATGATCAATCGATTCAAACACTGGTCGATTACATGAAGTCGATTCAGATTCCTCAAGCTGGTTGTGTCGAAACACGTTCGTACTACAACCCAACGTGCGCTGACGGCTCTCTTCCTGAAGAGAACAACAAAGAAATCATGGACGAAGCACAGCGCCTTGTTTCGACTGGTGTGTACGGATCCGTCGGTGAAGCATTATTCAACCTTGACTTGGCCGGCGGTGCGTATAACTGTGCACGTTGTCATACAAAGGGATGGTCCTATGGCGACCCACAAGCAACAGGTGGTGGAGCGTTTGGTCCGAACTTGACAGGTGGATCAACTGTGCGTCAGTTCCCGAATCAGACCGACATGATCAACTTCATCAAAGGCGGATCTGAATATGGCAAGCGCTACGGCGAGCAGGGTCAAGGAAGCGGACGTATGCCCGCATTTGGTCAGATGTACACCGACGAGCAGATCAAACTGATCGTTGAATACGTGAGAGGCTTGTGATGTTGTCGGCACTTTTAGCAGTGAATTTTCAACCCACGATTCGCGGAATCGTGGTGGTTTTGATCATGTTCATCGCATTGATTGGTTCTTCGTATCTCATTTTGGGAACAAACGTGGGCGCACGTCTGGGATTTTTGATTACCGCAGCAGCACTTGCAGGCTGGATGATGTCGATGGCGGTCATCTGGGCGGTGTACGGAATTGGTTTGAAGGGAAAGGAACCTTCGTGGAAGCCAGCCGCACCCATCACCATCGTTAAAGACGGCTCATTTCTAGATAGAGCAGAGGTTCTCGATGCGCCAATCAACCTTGATGGTTTGGATGCAACCGCGTCAGCAGAAAAAGTGTCTGCAGCACTGGTGGATAACGGCTGGACGATCCTTGAAGAAGCAGATCCTCGTCGCGGTCAAGCCGTAGCCGCCGGCGACGACATCTTGCAGGTTCAGTCAGGCGAATTTGAGTCTGGAACATACGTCGCAGTCAACGTGTATGACAAAGGTGGCGAGCGATATCCGAAAATCAACGAATCACTTGACTTTCTGGCGTTCTTCCATAAGCCGCGTTACGCGATTGTTGAAGTTGCCCCACTGATAGAACAGCGCACTGAGCCGGGTCGTGCACCGGCGCGTCCACAAGTGGATACCGAAAAGCCACACAATTATGTAGTGATGATCCGAGACCGTGGTTCAGTTCGTCAGCCAGGCATCATGATTGCCATAGGTTCAGGAATTATTTTCTTCCTGTTGGCATGGTCGCTGCATCGTCGTGAGGCAATTCTGACGAGGAACCTCGCGCTGAAACCAGCAGAGGCGTAATTCGTGGGCCAGTACCTTCCTGTCGTTGCGCTGACGGTGCTGGCCGTTCTTTTCGGATTGCTGAGTTTGGTTGCGTCGCGATTGCTCGCGCCGCGTCGTCCAAACACCGCCAAGGAAGCACCGTATGAATGCGGAATTGTTCCTGGCCGCGAGCCACCCGAGAGATTTCCCGTCAGTTTTTATGTCATTGCGATGTTGTTCATCATGTTTGACATCGAAATCATCTTCGCCTATCCGTACGCAGTCGATTACGAGTTCCTGGGAACTTTCGTGTTCTTCGAGATGGCTGCGTTCAGTGCGGTGTTTTTCATTTCGTTCGTCTACATGATTGCTCGAGGCGCCCTTGATTGGGGTCCCATCAAGCGAGCACACACCACAACAGACATCGCTGACGGTCCCGTTCTGGCTCCACGTCACACAGTAAAAGTTGTGGGTCGAGAAGGACGTGACGCAGATGCGGGACGGGCGGCCTGATGAGTGCCGTACAGAAAATTCTGGACGATGGTCTCGGTGGTATCGAGCACAACTTTGTCACCGCTCGTATTGAAGATTTGGTGAAGTGGGCCCGCTCGCGCTCGAGTTGGGCTGCCTCGTTCGGCTTGGCGTGTTGTGCCATCGAAATGATGGGAACAGGTTCGTCGCATTACGACTTGTCTCGCTTCGGCATGGAAGTGTTCCGAGCATCTCCACGACAAGCAGACATCATGATTGTTGCTGGTCGAGTCAGCCAGAAGATGGCTCCGGTTCTTCGCCAGGTGTACGACCAAATGATGGAGCCCAAATGGGTGATCTCGATGGGTGTGTGTGCCTCAAGCGGTGGGATGTTCAACAATTACGCGATTGTGCAGGGCGTCGATCAGATCGTTCCCGTTGATGTGTACGCGCCGGGTTGTCCTCCCACGCCAGAGACTTTGATTCATGCGATTGAAACATTGCATCAATTGATTGAAGATGGCGAAATCATGCGTCGTCGTGCTTCGACTGGTGCAGGTGCTGAAGTCGAACTCAGTGTGTCGCCAGAAACAGCAGTCGCTGTTGAGCTCGGGTCCAAGTAATCATGAGCGACGCGACACACCAAGACACGACTGCCATTGAGTCAGTACACGGATGTCCTGTTGTGACACCACACGGGCAAAAAGTTATTTTCGTGGCTGCTGAGCAATATCTGGCCGTGATGAAGGCACTTCTCGCCGACGGATTTGATGTCTGCGTGGATGTCACAGGTGTTGATTACCTCACGCACCCAGCTCGAACATTGCCTCAAGGAATTTCCCCAGAACGTTTTGAAGTTGTGGTCAATTTGTTGTCACTACAGAACCGCGAACGTATTCGCGTGCGGGTTCAGATTCCCGAATCCAATCCCGTATTGCCATCGTTGTTCGATCTTCATCCGGGTACAGAAGCGCACGAGCGTGAAACCTTCGATATGTTCGGAATTACTTTCGACGGTCACCCAGATATGACCCGCATCTTGATGCCAGAGGATTGGGATGGGCATCCGCTGCGTAAGGATTACAGCCAGGGAGCAATTCCTGTTCAGTTCAAAGGTTCGCATTCATGACCGCGACTCAGAACCCCTCTTCTGCATCTGCTCCCACTCCCGCGATTGTTGCTGCGGCAACAAGCGAAGGTGGTCAAGAACTTCGTTCGCGCAGTGAATTGAGCGCAAAGGAACTGTTCCGCGAAGTCGGTGCAGTGTTGCGTATGAGCGAAGCCGAAGCAGCAGCGCTCTCAGAATTGCAAGCAGAAGCTCCTGAAGATCAGACCATGATCATCAATATGGGTCCTCAACACCCAAGTACTCACGGTGTGTTGCGCTTGATGTTGGAACTGCAAGGCGAAACCGTTTTGCGCTGTAAGCCAATTATCGGTTACTTGCACACCGGCATGGAAAAGACGGGTGAATCTCTCACCTACATGCAGGGCGGAACAAACGTCACGCGCATGGACTATTTGTCGCCGCTGAACAACGAACTCGTTTTTTCGCTGGCGGTGGAAAAACTTCTTGGAATTGAAGAAGACATTCCAGAGCGTGCGGTGTGGATGCGCATGTTGTTGTCCGAATTGAATCGCATGAGCAGCCATTTGTTGTTCCTCGCAACAAATGGAATGGACCTCGGTGCAATTTCGATGATGCTTTATGGATGGCGCGAACGCGAAGAAGTGTTGCGTTTTTTCCAAAAGGTCACCGGATTGCGCATGAACCACAACTTCATTCGACCTGGCGGTGTAGCAGCAGACTTGCCTGCTGGATGGCGAGACGATGTGTTGGAAATTTTGGAAAATCTTCCATCACGTCTCGAGGAATACGACATCTTGATGACGGGTCAACCCATTTGGCGTGAGCGTTTGCAAGGTGTCGGAGTTATCACGGCTCGCGAGGCGATGGCGTTGGGTGCAACGGGTCCGATTCTTCGCTCGACAGGTGTTCCGTGGGACTTGCGCCGCGATATGCCATATTTGCGATACGACGATGTTGATTTCGATGTTGTTATTGGACAACACGGCGATGCCTACGATCGCTATGCGATTCGTTTCAATGAAATTCGTGAGTCGATGAAGATCGTGTATCAAATTCTCGATCGCATGCCCACTGGCGACTATCGCATCCAGAACAAGAAGGTGACGCCACCACCGCGTGCTCGTATTGATGAGTCAATGGAAGCACTCATCCACCACTTCAAAATCTTCACTGAAGGATTCAAGGTTCCCGAAGGCGAGGTGTACGTGGCAATCGAGAGCCCGCGAGGTGAAATTGGTTGTTACATCGTCTCCGACGGATCTTCAACGCCGTACCGCATGCACATGCGTGCGCCATCATTTGTCAATGTTCAAGCGTTGCCACACATGATGCGCGGTGGTCTTGTTGCCGATGCGGTTGCAGTGATTTCTTCAATTGATCCAGTTCTGGGGGAGGTCGATCGCTAATGGCTCGACTAACAGAAGAAAACGTTCGTCTTGCTCGCGAAATTATTGGGCGTTACCCGCGTCCTCGTTCAGCAACTATTCCGTTGCTTCATCTCGCTCAAGAACAAGATGGATATGTCACCAATGACGCAATGGCGCACATCGCAGATTTGGTAGGAGCAACTCCTGCCGAGGTGTACGGAACCGCATCGTTCTATGAGATGTTCAAATTTGAGCCTGTCGGCAAATATCTCATCAACATTTGCGGCACGATGTCGTGTGCACTGATGGGTGCTGAAGAACTGATGCACCACGCAGAGTCGACATTGGGAATTCACATGGGTGGAACCACTCCCGATGGAATGTTCACGTTGGAAAAAGCTGAGTGTCAGGCAGCATGCACCGAGGCACCATGTTTGCAGGTCAACTATCGATATCGCTTTCGTGTCACGCCAGAAAACTTCGACACTCTGATTGATCAATTGAAGTCGGGCGAATTGACCGATGAAATTCCGCAGCATGGAACCGTGGCTGTCGTCCGACAGCACATTCCCTCCGATAAAGGTGTTGGAGCCGTCGACCCAGACGACGTGACACAAGGTCCGGCTTGGTTGGATGGAAAGGCCGCGTTATGACCAGCAATCCCGGTGGTACATGGACTCATGCTCCTGGCTTTTACGTCGGTGACCGTCCGAAAATTGTGACCTCTCGATTCGAATACGAGGATTCATACACGCTTGAGCGATTTTTGGCCACAGATGGTTACTCGGGTCTTCGCGCTGCGCTTTCACGCCCAGCAAGTGATGTTCATGATGAAGTGAAGAACGCGACTGTTCTTGGTCGTGGTGGTGCTGGATTCCCGGCCGGAAACAAATGGGGATTGACTCCTCAAGAAGTGTGGCCTCGCTATCTGGTCGTTAATGGTGACGAAAGTGAGCCAGGGACATACAAAGACCGTCTGTTAATGGAGCGCGATCCGCACCAGCTGATCGAGGGATGTTTGATTGCCTGTTATGCGGCCGGGCTCTCACAGTGTTTCCTCTATATACGAGGAGAAATGGCGCTTGCTCAAGAACGAGTCGCACAAGCATTGAACGAGGCGTATGCCGCGGGTTATGTAGGTAAGAACATTCTGGGTTCTCGTTTTTCGGTCGACATCGTGTTGCATTGGGGAGCAGGCGCATATGTCGTGGGCGAAGAGACAGCACTGATTGAAAGTTTGGAAGGCAATCGTGGAATGCCACGCTTGAAGCCTCCATATTTCCCTGCTGCAATTGGTTTGTACGGACAGCCCACCATCGTGAACAACGTGGAGACTCTTGCCAACTTGCCGTGGCTCATGCGCAACGGCGCAGCTGCATACACAGCAATTGGAACACCCACTTCTCCTGGCACGCGCATGGTTGCCGTTTCTGGTCATGTGAATCGACCTGGTGTGTATGAAATCATCAACGGCACCACAACTTTCCGTGATTTGTTGTACGGCGAAGAGTTCTGTCAGGGAATTCGCAACGGAAATGAATTAAAGGCATTCGTTCCTGGTGGTGGCTCTGCTCCATGGTTCACTCCCGATCAACTGGACCTTCCATTTGAAGCAAGCCAGGTGGGACCTGCAGGTTCGATGTTGGGTTCAGGTGCGGTCATGGTGATGGATCACACGACCGATATCCCGCGCGCGGCATTGACCTTGACACGTTTTTACGCACATGAATCGTGCGGTAAATGCACCCCATGTCGCGAGGGCGGTACATGGCTTGAACGTATTTTGTCCCGCGTTGTCGACGGCAAAGGCACCGATGCCGATCTCGATCAGTTACTCGAAGTGGGCGAGTCAATTTGCCCCGGTTCATTCCCGCACGCTTCGAACGAGAAGTTGGGACTCACCGCAGTTCCATTCCCCTACAAGATGAACACAATTTGCTTCGTCGGACCATCTGCGTATGCGCCTGTCCATTCAGCACTCACATTGTTCCGCGATGAATTTGAAGCCCGAGTTACTAAGCGAATCTCGATTCCAGTGACGGCGGTGGGACAATGACAACGATTGACACCAACGCAGCCGAGGCACCTATGCCAGAGCCAGATCCCAATGCGGTAAGCATCACAATTAATGGGCGCGAGGTGCAAGCGCGCAAAGGTGAATTCATTATCGCGGCCGCCGATCGCGTCGATGAATACATTCCGCGTTTCTGTTATCACCCCCGAATGAGTTCGGTCGGTATGTGTCGACAGTGTTTGGTCGAAGTCGAAGGTCCTCGCGGACCAATGATGGTTGTTAGCTGTATGACTCCGGTCGCCGAAGGCCAAGTTGTGCGTACCGACACCGATCAGGTCAAGCGCGCCCATGAGGGAATCATCGAACTTTTGTTGGCTAATCATCCACTTGATTGCCCTGTGTGCGACAAAGGCGGCGAATGTCCGCTACAAGACCAAGCATTCAGCCATGGTGCAGGCGAGAGTCGCTTCGTCGAAGAAAAGCGCCACTACGAAAAGCCAATTCCCATCAGCGATTTGGTGTTCCTCGACCGTGAACGTTGCATTTTGTGCGATCGTTGCACGCGTTTCGCAGATGAAGTGGCCGGCGATCCGCTCATTAGTTTCACTCAACGTGGCAACAACACCCAAGTGATGACCTTCCCCGATGAACCCTTTGCATCGTATTTCTCGGGTAACACTGTGCAGATTTGTCCAGTTGGTGCATTGACCGCAAAGCCATACCGATTCAAAGCGCGACCATGGGATCTCGAGCAACGCGAGAGCACATGCACCACATGTTCAGTCGGATGTCGCACAGTCGTGCAATCCAGCCGCGATGAATTGCTGCGTTATCAAGGCGTCGATAGCGATCCCGTGAACTGGGGTTGGCTGTGTGACCGCGGACGTTTCAATTTCCAATCTGTGAATTCGCCTGACCGACTCGTATCGCCACAGATGAAATCGGGAGATTCTTTCGAGATCGCATCATGGTCGAGCGCACTCGATGCTGTTGCTCGAACAATTCGCCACGCACGTCCCGGTTCAGTCGCCGTCTTGGGTGGAGCACGCGGAACCAATGAAGACGCATTCATGTGGGCCGAGTTGGCTGATGCACTTGGTATCACCATGCGAGATGCTCAACTTGATGATGGATTGCCTGCTTCGGTGTTTGCCTATCCGCAAGCGACGATTGATTCGATGTGTTCAGCTTCAACAGTTGTTCTGTTGGCCCCAGATCTGAAAGAAGAACTACCAGTTCTCTACATTCGTCTTCGCGACGCTGTGCAGAAAAAAGGTCTGCGAATTATTGAAGTGTCACCAACGCAAACAGGAGTCACTTCTTTGGCATGGCGCTCTGTTCGCACTGAAGCGGGAACCACAGCATCAAGCGTGGCAGAACTTCTTAACGACAACGAAGTTGCTACTCAATTGGCGAAGGGCCCTGTCGTGGTGGTTGCTGGTCGAGGCAATCTTGCCGAGTCGGCTATCCACACAATGGCTGCAGTCGATGCGGTGATTGCAAAAGTTCCTTCAGCCACGGTTCTTCCCGTACTGCGACGCGGCAATGTGCGCGGCGCCTTGTCGGTGGGACTTGCACCCCGCAACAACGTCGATGCTGCGGCAATTCTTGAAGAGGCAGCCAATGGCCATGTCGATTGCTT
>JBEDHS010000070.1:0-11036 GCA_041173945.1 Actinomycetota bacterium | reverse complement strand
TTTCCTACATCACACTGCAACATTGCAAAGCATCCGACGCTTTACGTCTTACAACTGAAGCCACACGTGTCGTGAAATCTGGCGGCTGGATCGCATTGAATTACCGAACGTGGGTGCCGCTTGATGCTGTGCTTGTTCCGTTGGGAACGGTGATGCGCGTGCTATGGAACGTGCCCGTGGTGGGGCAGCGTTTGTCGCAATGGAGATGGTCGACTCGATTGGGGTGGCAGGCAAATCGCTTGGATCCTCGTCGAGTACTGAACGTCTTGGATGCTGCCAATGTGGATTTTGACGAAGTGACGATCTTGCATCAACCGGGTCGACCCACCAAAGGCGCAACGTATCAGGGCACCCAGGTGCGTCAACGCAAACTGGATGTGGCGAACAAAAGTCATTGGTGGCTGTTGGCGCGTTGCCGTTAGTCTCGTTGGTCATGCGAGTAGGTGTAGGTGGAGCAACTGGTCAAGTGGGCAGCGTGATGCGCACTCTTTTGGCGGAACGTCAGTTTCCTGTATCTGAGATTCGTTTTTTCGCCTCGTCTCGCTCAGCAGGAACGAAACTGCCGTGGGGTTCTGGTGACATCGAAGTTGAAGATGCTGCGACTGCAGACCCATCTGGGCTGGACATCGCGTTGTTTTCTGCCGGCGCGACCTCATCGCGCGAACTAGCACCTCGCTTTGCTGCATCTGGGGTCACGGTTATCGACAATTCGAGTGCATTTCGCATGGACCCTGACGTGCCGTTGATTGTGAGTGAAGTAAACGGTCATCTTGCGCACTCTGCCCCCAAGGGAATCATTGCCAATCCAAACTGCACGACGATGGCCGCAATGCCGGTGCTAAAGCCATTGCATGACGAAGCTGGTCTTATCAAGATGGTGGCAAGCACATATCAAGCCGTCAGTGGTGGTGGCCTCGCAGGCGTTGACGAACTTGATGTGCAAACGCGCGCAATGTATGACAAGGCAGCTGGTCTTACATTCGATGGAAATGCAGTTGTGTCGCCTGAGCCGAAGAAGTTCGCACGCACGATCGCATTCAACGTTTTGCCTTTTGCAGGTTCGATGGTTGACGACGGTGACGGTGAGACCGACGAAGAAAAGAAGCTTCGTAACGAGACTCGCAAGATTCTCGACATTCCGAATTTGAAAGTGTCAGGACTGTGTGTGCGTGTTCCGGTTTTCACGGGGCACTCGTTGGCTATCAATGCCGAATTCTCGTCTTCAATCACCGCTGCTCGAGCACGAGAGATATTGGCATCAGCCCCTGGCGTTGCCTTGGTCGACATCCCGACTCCACTGCTTGCCGCAGGTAAAGACCCCAGTTACGTCGGACGAATTCGTCAAGATGAGACGGTTGATGACAATCGTGGTCTTGCACTGTTCTTAAGCAACGACAACTTGCGCAAAGGTGCGGCACTGAACGCAGTTCAGATTGCCGAGTTGTTCGTCAAATAAATTTCGGAATCCGACACAGCGCGATTGTTGCGTGAACGAGTGGTCGGGGTGACAGGATTTGAACCTGCGGCCTCGTCGTCCCGAACGACGCGCGCTACCAAGCTGCGCCACACCCCGTGGTGCTAGGCGAGACTATCTGCAGATTCTTCAGCCGACTCTAGAGATTCGATCTCAGGTGCATCGTCGACAATCTCGGGAGTAGGAATTCCCTCGGCGTAACAACCGCCGTTTGCGATTTCGTTTACGGCCTTTCGCAAACGAAGAGAATCAAGTGGCTTAATTGTCCAGCCATCGGCTCCACTGCGACGTGCCATGTGTACATCAGCGACGCGATCTAACAACATCAAGACGGGAACTTTGGGAAGTCGACCATCTGATTGATCGAGTCGCAAATCCATCGTGATGGCCATGCCGCCCATGCTTCCTACTTGCATGTCAAGAACCGCAATGTCAGGTGTCTGGGCGGCGACGGCTCGCGCCACTTCGCGGCCATTGCCAATTATTTGAAAGGTTGTCGATGGAGAATCAAGCGCGGCAACCACGTCGTTGACGACCCACTGAGCATCGGTAGCAATCAAAATATGCACGGTCTTGACTCTACTGGGGTCAGCGTGATGCTGCGAGTTGTTGGGCTAACTCTGAGATTCCATCGAGGTCGTGGATGTCGGCGGGAAACTCCGTCGCATGTGCCACATTGATCGCGTTGAATCGCAATCGAGTGCGATCGATGAAGTGTTCGATTCCATCGTCGGCCCGTTCGGCATCAACCAAGAGTCTGGCCAAAATCGCATGCGCAGTGGCAAGGTCTCCTGTTGAATTGCGCGCCATGTTGAATTGTTCGGTCGAGTCAGAATCACCGAAACGCGGCGGCATGCGATTGGCGATGACGAGTGGCAAATCGATGTTCAAACGTGCCAACTCACCGACAAAATGATCCGCTTCGCCAAGAGCATCAGGTGATGGCGCAGTAACAACAATGAAACGTGTGTCCTGGCTACGCAGTGTGCGCGCAACAGCGAGTGCACGACGTGTGAATTCGTTTTCCATTCCGTCGAAAGCGCGGAGAAATGATGCGACACCCGTTAAAGCATCCGACCCCACAACTGATGAGATCGCTTTCAACACCGGCGTGATTGCTGCACTGGCGAAACGAAGTCCACCACGACCTGGTGCGATTAACACCCTGACGATGGGATGTTTGAGAAATCGGGCGAGTCTTTCTGGGGATTCCAGGAAGTCAAGTGCATTACGCGATGGAGGGGTATCAACAATGACGAGATCGAATCGATCATCGTTGTACAGCTCGTGTAGTCGCTCTGCTGCCATGTAGTCACGAGTGCCAGACAGTGATCGCGACAAGCTCCGATAAAACGAGTTATTCATTACTTCTTCGGCACGCTCTGGGCTGGGAGATGCCGAACGGACAAGGTTGTCAAATGTTTCGTGAACGTCAAGCATGGTGACCCACAGTTCGCCTGGTGTATCAATCTCGATTTTTTGTGGCTCATTGCCCAAAGATTCGTGAAGACCGATTGCGTCAGCAAGTCGGCGAGCGGGATCGATGGTGATGACGACGACCCGACGACCCTGTTGAGCTGCGATAACACCCAACGCGGCCGCAACACTTGTCTTCCCGACTCCACCAGTGCCACAGGTGACGATGACACGAGCAGTCTCACAAATGCTTTGCACGTGCGAGGTGGTCATGACAACTCCTGGATCTGTTGAGTGATTTCGTGACACAAAGAATCAACGAGGTCGGCTCCGTCCAACTGATGTCGGTGAAGTTGCAATGTTGAAAGATCCGTTGATTCCCGCAGTGCGTTAAGTGCATCGTGTTGTGCCTGAAGACGTTTGGCTGCATACGAGTACGCATCGCGGAGCGGACCATCAAGCACGGTCAGATCTACTTCAGAGATGTCGTATTCACATTTGTTCACCACGACAGGAACAAGAGAGATACCAAGTGTGTCGCTAAGTTCGTGCATGATTTCGCTGGACTCCATCACCGGTGTCATTGCAGGAGTCGTCACAATCATCACCCGACAGCGAGATTCATCGGTCAGCATGGTGATCACTTCATCTGCTTGTTGGCCAATGGGTCCAGAGGGAATTGCCTTTTTCAACTGCGATGGTGCACGCACGAAGTCAATCGCATGACCAGCGGCAGGGCCATCGATGATGATGACATCGGCACGCTGTTCTTTCTCAAACGCTTTGATTCGACCAAGCACCAACAAGTCGTCAAGGCCCGGTGCGGTGGTGGCAACCAATTCGACGATTCCCGAACGAGAGAGCTGGCGTGACAAAAGTCCCATTCCTTTAGAACTTAAGTAATCGGTCAATGCTCGCCCAGGGGTCACGGTGACACGTTCGAGGTGTTCATTGTCGGGAACGTCAATAGATTCGTTATTCAGACTGACTAATAAGGTACGGAGACCACTGCGGGCCGAGGACAGCGCAAGGGATGCCGCGACAGCGGATTTCCCAACGCCGCCTTTGCCCGCAACAATGAGGACACGTTGTCTCGTGAAAAAGTGGTGTAGTTCCATAAAGCAAGGAGTAACTAGTGAGGGTAGGCGCAAAAAGACGCTTCATGTGCGGACTTGGACTAGTTCTTGTGGCTCCAATAATGGGCGTGTTGGCCTCTCGCGATGCACAAGCGGCGTCGGGCGCACAAGATTTGGCGCCAGTTGACGTGGTGGAAGTCAGTGGACTTGTGGACAACGTGGTTGCTCAAAATATCGAAGAATCCATCGTGCGATCACAAAGCAACGGTGCACAAGCACTTATTTTGCAAATGAACTCAAAAGGCGCGGTTATCTCTCGCGAGCGAATGACAGAACTTGCGACAGCAATAGCTGACTCGAAAATTCCTGTCGCAATTTGGGTGGGGCCAAGCGGATCTCGAGCATTGGGACTTCCCGCACAACTGTTGGCAGTTGCTGACGTGACAGCGATGGCCCCCGGTGCTCGCATTGGTCGTACCGGTCGCATGATGACAGTGAATGGCCAAGAACTTTCTTTTGGTCCAGCCGAAGATGCGATTTATGCAAAGACAGTCGGGTTCACCGATGCACGCGACTTGGGAATTTTGAAATTCTCCACTGACGATCGCGGTGTTCCTGTATTGCGAAACATGTTGTATGCACTTGACGGTATCGAAACTCGCGGAGTGGTTCTCGACACGGTTGTTGACGCTCTTGATGACGAAGGTCAAGTGACGCGTGAGGCGACAACGGTGCGCTTTTTCAAGTTGGGTCTGATCCCACGATTGCTTCACACTGTGGCAAGCCCTGCATCGGCGTACTTATTGCTCACGATTGGACTTGCACTTTTGGTGTTTGAATTTTTCACCGCAGGTATTGGTGTCGCGGGCCTGGTCGGTGCGATCACGTTGATTCTTGGTTTTGTCGGAATTGGTGAGTTGCCAATGAATAGTTGGGGTATCGCACTGCTGTTGCTATCGATGATCGCTTTTGCCGTCGATGTCCAAGTGGGAATTCCGCGATTGTGGACGGGAGTGGGACTGATTCTCTACACGGTGGCATCGTTCATGATGTTTGAACCTGTCGATGGACTAACGATGCGGCCGTCATGGATCACTTTGTCGGTGGGCATCATCGGCATTGCACTCACATTTATCGTCGGCATGCCCTCGATGGTGCGTACTCGTTTTGCCACACCCACGATCGGTCGTCAAAATCTGGTGGGTTCCATGGGCACAGCAGTCGGCGAGATTGCTCCTGATGGTGTTGTGATGGTGGATGGTGCTCAATGGCGCGCACGTACAAATCGTGCGACACCTTTGGCACACAATGCGCAGGTGCGCGTTGTGGACATCGATGGAGTCACTTTGCAAGTTGAACCACTCGAAGGTGGTGCACGCGATTATCGCGAAAGACGAGCATCGCAATAGAACCATGCTGTTCTTTTTTATTGTCACGCTGATTGTTGTCGTACCGCTTGTCGAGTTGTACTTCATCGTGCAAGTAGGACAAGAAATTGGAATACTTCCCACGATTGCTGCATTGATTGTGATTTCAGCAATTGGTTCGGCACTAGTGAAGAGAGAGGGTCTTCGGGTCTACAAGGAATTTGTCACCACAATTCGTAGTGGACAAGAACCCACTCGTCAGATTGTTGCCGGAGTGTGTGTCTTGGCGGCAGGTGTGATGTTTCTTGCTCCCGGATTTTTCACTGATGTGCTGGCAATACTGCTGATTTTGCCGCCCACTCGCCGTGTCCTGACGTGGCTCGTCATGCGTGGTACCTCGCGTTACACCACAGTGATACGTGCAACTCATACAGGCCCTATCGTGGATCTGCGTGGTCATCTGAGGGGGTCAGAAGACGTGATCGACGTTGAGCCACGTGAGGGGGACGAAATACTGTGACAGCCGCACCAGGTAAAGACGAACCATTTGATCCAGCGTTAGTCCCTGTCAAACCTGCGGCAACTGTGTTGCTGATTCGTGATGCCGAGGCGGGAGGCATTGAAGTGTTCATGTTGCGCCGCACGTTCAACGCGGCGTTTGCAAGCGGCATGTTTGTTTTCCCCGGTGGAAAAGTTGACGACGTTGATGGCGTCGATGAAATCGCTGAATTGTGTGATGGTTTATGGGATGACGAAGCAAGTGCTTTGTTGGGTGTTCCATCGGGTGGACTTGCATATTGGGTGGCATGCATCCGTGAATGTTTTGAAGAGGCGGGAGTTTTGTTGGCGCGCCGTCGAGACACCGGCGAGGTGATTCGCTTCGATGATCCCGTGGTGGCCGAACATTTCCAAAAAGAGCGAGAGAACATTCACGATGGATCGGTTGCACTTCTCGATTTATGTGATCGCGAAGGTCTCACATTGACGACCGATGAAATTCATTATGTCTCGCATTGGATCACACCAATGGGGGAACGTCGCCGGTTCGACACACGGTTTTTTATCGCTCGCGCTCCTGTCGGCCAAGAGCCGCTTCATGACGACGGTGAAACAATTGCCAGTATGTGGATCAGCCCACAAGAAGCAATTGAGAGAGCACACGAAAGAGATTTGATGTTGATGCCGCCGACGAAGGCAAACATTGAATTTCTCTTGCCCTTTGCAACCGCCGATGAAGCAATGGAAGCAGCTTCAAAAGTCAGCAAACCGCAAGCAATCTTGCCGAAGTTGAAAATCGATTCCGATGGTCGCGTAGTCGGGATTGCTATGCCTGGGGATCCAGAGTACGCCGCACTGTGACACCGACTGCAGCGACACTTTCGTCGCGAGCAGAGCAACCAGCCATGTCGGATACATCGGGGGTCTCTTCGATAATGCGCGCTGCAATATCCGTAAAGACTTTTGCTGCATTGCCTGTCTGTGTTATCACCACTGGCTCACCGGCATCACTACCAGCGGCAACCGTCGGCTCGATAGGCACTTGACCAAGAAGTTCAACACCAATTTCGTCTGCCAAAGACTGACCACCACCTGATCCGAACAAGGCGTAGGACTTTCCGTGTTCACATTCAAATGAACTCATGTTTTCAATCACGCCGGCGACACGCAGAAAACTACGTCGCGCCATGTCTGCTGCGCGAATGGCGACTTTTTGCGCCGACACCGCCGGAGTGGTGACGATAAGTAAGTCGGTGCGTGGCAACATACGTGCCAATCCCATTTGCACATCACCGGTACCTGGTGGCATGTCAATGACTAAGAAATCCAGATCTCCCCAATAGACATCATTCAAGAATTGTTCAACTGCCTTGGTCAACATCAAACCGCGCCACATCAACGCGGTTCCCTCGTCATCAACCAACATTCCAGTGGAGACAACTTTGAGAAGACCTTTGCCAATTCGACGTTCGTTGGGAATGATCATTGGTTTTTCGCGACCGTCGATTGCTTGTGCTTCAAGACGATCGGGCATACCCAACATGCGTGGAATAGAAAAGCCCCAGATGTCGGCATCAAGTACGCCGACTGTTTTTCCCGCAGCAGCAAGTGCCGCGGCAAGATTCACAGTGACAGACGATTTTCCAACGCCACCTTTTCCACTGGCGATGGCGAGAACCCGAGCAGAGGTGGGAACCGCGGTGTCGGTTGCATTTTCGCGAGCATTCCATCTCGCACGTGTCATGACAGCAGAGCGCTCCTCAGCCGTCATTTCGCCCCAGTCGATTTTGACTTTTTGCACCCACGGGTGCACTTCGAGCCGCGAGCGAATGTCTTTTTGAATTTGAGCGCGAAGCGGACATCCACGAATGGTCAATTTGACGCCGATGGTGACCACGCCATCGGCCATGGTGATCTCGCCAGCCATCCCCAGGTCGACGATGTTGTCGCCCAGTTCGGGGTCGATGACGGCACGCAGAAGATTGCGTACTTCGTCAACTGTGGGGGCCGGGGATTGTCTCTGGCTCACGAAAATTAGTGTACGGGGATTGCACTATTCCTGACTTCCTAACTAGGCTATGACTAATTCATAGTCCGTTATACGGAGGGTTTAGCCATGATCACTTTGACCGATACCGCCGCACAAAAAGTTGCTCAACTCATCGAAGCAGAAGGCGCAACTGATTTGGCTCTTCGCGTGTCCGTGAAGAGTGGTGGATGCTCTGGTTTTTCCTACGACATGTACTTCGATAGCGACATCGCTTCTGATGACATCACATTGACATTCGGACAAGTGAAAGTTGTTGTTGATCCTGCATCGGCTCCGATGTTGGAAGGCGCAAGCTTGGACTTCAAAGACTCATTGACCGAGCAGGGATTCTCCATCACGAATCCCAATGCAACTCGTTCATGCGGTTGCGGCAAGTCCTTTAGCTAATTCCCACCGCGATCAGCGCATCGCGGATTTCATTGACATCAAAAATCGCATCTAAGCGATTCACCAACACGCCTTGTGCATCGGTGATGTATAACACTGGCTCGAAGTCGAGACTGAATGCTGTCACGGCTGGCGCAACTTGTGTCGTGGTTCGATCGGTGTAGACGTCTGCATGAACAAAGACCGCCTGATCGCCGACAGTTTGTGCAATTTCAATCAGACCATCAAGTCCAGGTGCACAGGTTCCGGTTTTGCAATACGCCGGTGTACCCACCATATAGACGACAGGCTTTCCACTTGCCAATGCTTCAGTCAGTGTCACTTCATGAAAAGGACACATTTCATCGGGTCGCGTGCAGATCGGGTCGACTCCGCGAGCATCATCGAAAGTGGGAGTGTCATACGGAGGTAACGGGTCACCCACTAGTGGCATTGCCACAGCATCACGACCAAAAATTTGGAAAGACATTTCAGATCGCGGTGCTTCATTGACTGTCATTGAGTAGATGCCAGGCTCGGGAATATCAACGATGAAGGGCCAATATGGAGTCGCCATGTTCGCCGAATGAAGATCGGCGGTTGTGTACGAAATAATTTCTGTTCCTGTTTCTGTGTTGACTACAGATGCAGTCAGTGTCGGTGGAAGCGAAGGAAGTCTGTCGGTTCCCAAGATTCCTGTTGAATCGGCCAATGAAATAGGAAGCCGGACCGACCCGGGCACCATTCCGGTGGGCGGAAATCGCTTGACGATTTGTCGAGATGCATCCACTGTGCCGATGGTCGATCCTGTGGTCGACGATGACCCTCCGCATGCGGCAAGAAACGCGCCCGCTCCCACGGCTGCAGACACACCGAAGAACTGGCGACGAGTGATATTTGTGGGGGGATTCATGTTTTCAATCGTAGGGGAACGCTCTGCTCGCATAGGATGAGACATATGGCTGCTCCAACTTCGCCTCCGTACACCCCTGTTGTTCGCGCGGGGGACTGGATCATTGTGTCTGGCCAGCTGGGAATGAAAGACGGCGTGTTGGTTGAGGGCGGAGTTCTTGCTCAGACAGAACAAGCAGTAGTGAACTTGAAGGCACAACTCGCCACGATGGGCGCAACCATTAAAGACGTCGCCAAGACATTGTGTTTTCTGACCGACATGGACACCTTCCCACAATTCAACGAGGCTTATGCGGCCGGTTTTGGTACGGCGCGACCAGCGAGAAGCACAATTGGTGTGAAGCAGTTGCCATTTGGTGGTGCGGTGGAAATTGAAGCATGGGCCTATGTTCCCGCAGGTCAAGCAAAAAACGTTGCCACGAAAAAGACCGCGACAAAAAAATCCACAGCAAAGAAATCTGCTGCCAAGAAAGCATCGGCAAAAAAGCCAACAGCGAAAAAAGCAGCTGCTAAGAAATCAACTCCAAAGAAGACGGCGAGAAAATCGCCTGCACGAAAGAAGAAGTAACGACATGCCTGGTGCACTGATTCTCGTTGTCATTTTGTTTGCATTTCCCATTGTTGTTGGTTTGTCGACTGCAGCTCTTGCGGGAGTTCTTGGGCATCTTCTCAATCGTGATGCGGAAATCCGACACGAAGGAAGCGAACTTTTAGACACCAACGTGTAGTGCTCTGCACGAGACAGTTGGTGAGGTCTAGTCGATGACAGCAGACCTTGTTTTTTATAACGCACTTCTGGTTGCAACCGTTGATGATGCACGTCGTGAAATTCCCGGTGGTTGGGTAGCGGTCACCGGGGGCCTTATCTCTGGCGTCGGAACATCTGCCGATTCGATGCCAGAAGCGATTGAAAAAATTGATGCGTCGGGATGTTTGGTGACTCCAGGTCTGATTAACACCCATCATCACTTGTATCAAAACTTGACTCGCGCGTATCCCGCGATGACGTCTTCGCCTCTTTTTGGCTGGTTACAAACGTTGTATCCGCTGTGGCGAGTATTAAATGAAGAGTCCGTTTATGCATCAGCATGGGTGGGGCTGTGTGAATTGGCGTTATCGGGTTGCACAACATCAACTGATCATTTGTATCTGCACCCCCGCGATGGTGGAGATTTATTGGCAGCTGAAATTGCTGCAGCACAAGATGTCGGACTGAGGTTTCATCCCACGCGCGGGTCCATGTCGTTGTCGCAAAAAGACGGTGGTCTCCCACCTGATGATGTGGTGCAAGATGACGATGAAATTCTCGTCGCCTGTGAAGATGCGGTCAATCGTTTTCATGATCGGACACATGGTGCAATGGTGCGAATCGCATTGGCCCCGTGTTCTCCATTTAGTGTCACAAAAGATCTGATGATGAGAACTGCCGAGTTGGCCGAAAGGCTCGATGTTCGACTGCACACGCATTTCGCGGAAAATTCCGAAGACGACGAGTTCTCGATAGCAACATTTGGTTGCCGCCCGTTCGAGTACTTGCGTGAAGTGGGCTGGTTGTCCGATCGCACCTGGGTTGCACATTGCGTCATGCCCAACGCCGAAGAAATTGATGCCCTTGGGAAAGCAGGTATTGGTGCAGCTCATTGTCCGAGTAGCAACCTAATTTTGGCCTCTGGCGTCTCGCCCGTTGTCGACTTACGCCGTGCAGGCGTGCATGTGGGGCTCGGTGTCGATGGGTCGTCGAGTGCGGACTCTGCGTCTTTATGGCTAGAGGCACGCCAAGCAATGTTGTTAGCCAAACTACGCAGCGGAGCAGATGCAGCTGACGCTCGCATGGCTTTGGAGATGGCAACACTCGGGGGCGCCGGGTGTTTGGGACG